>NZ_JANCLV010000019.1:0-56283 GCF_024294965.1 Pseudarthrobacter humi | reverse complement strand
CCGCGTTTACTGAAGTTGTGTTGCGGCGGACAGATCATTTGCAAGACAAACCCCCTGCGGGGCGTCAGTCGGACCCAGAGTCACATCCGCAACACAACCAATTCCATCATTACCGTCAGACCCCTCTGCCACGCTGTGCTTATGGAAATCGGGGCGGTTATCGATGCGGGAGGCAGGGCCGCAGTGACGGCTGCCGTCGTGTCGGTGGCCGGGCTGGCCGGTCAGCTTGCCGGGGTTGTTGCCTGCCCTTCGTCCCTGCCAAACCACACGGACCACACCGCTGATGTTGATCCGTTGCGGGAGTTCTCGGAGGCATGCCTGGACGGGCTGGGCTTACTGGCGCGGGTCGAGTCGGCGACGACGGCGGCAAAGATCCGGCTGCTGGCCGCCTACGCGGAGGCCGCAGCAGGGCTGGAGGCCCCGCCCGCCAGTGCATATGAGGCGTCGTCGCAGGAGATGTCCTTGGTGGCAGAAGTGGCGTGCGTACTCACCATCGGCGAACGCGCCGCATCCGCCCTTTTGGGAGAGGCCCATGCGCTGACTACGACCCTGCCGGCCGCTTTGGACGCGCTTCAGGCCGGGACCATCGCCTGGCAGCACGCCCGGATTGTGGTCGACGAAACCGCTGGCCTGCCCCTGGCGGCCGTTTCGGCCTTGGAATCGCATTTCTTCGACCCGGGGGCGCCGGACGGCGCCCGCTGTGCCACGCCCGGCGAATTGGTGCCCTCCCGGTTCCGGCGGAAAGTCCGGGCCTGGCGCGAACGCCACCACCCCGAATCGCTGGAGAAGCGCCATGCAAAGAGCGTGGCGGACCGTCGAATGGAATATACCCCGGACCGGGACGGCATGGGCTGGATTTCGCTGTACCTTCCCGGTGACACGGCCTGCGCAATATGGAACAAGGCCTCTGCCCTGGGCCGTGGGCTGCAGGGTGCTGACGAGTCGCGCACACTCACCCAGATCCGGGCTGACATCGCTGCGGGGCTGCTGCTGGGCAGTGCCAGCCAGCAGCCAGGTGAGGTGCCCTCTCCCAAGGCTGACGTCCTGGTGACCGTCCCCGTGTTTTCCCTCCTCGGGCTCACTGAGGAACCCGGGGAGGTGGATGGGTTCGGGCCGGTCCCGGCGTCGATCGCGCGCAGGCTCGTTGCCGATGGTGCCAGCTCGTTCTACCGGGTCCTGGTTGACCCGCGGGATGGGGCGTCGCTGGAGATCGGCCGCACGAGTTACCGGCTCCCCGAATCCTTGAAGCGGTGGCTCAGGATGCGGGACGGTGCCTGCACCTTCCCCGGCTGCAGTAACCAGTCCCTGGACAACGAGAACGACCACCTGACGGCCTGGCAGGACGGCGGGACCACCGGGATCAGTAACCTCGGACAGGCCTGTCCGAAACATCACCGCCTCAAACACGCATCCGCCTGGACGCCTGCGCAGGCAACGCGCAATGAACCACCTGGCTGGATTTCACCCACCGGCCGGCACTACCCACCCGAACAACAGGACCGTGAACCTACGCACTGGCCACCTGGCTGCACACCCCACGCTCCCAGCCCACTCGAACACGCCACCATGATGTATCTCGCCGCCTGAGCACCGTGGCTGTTGTTGTGATGTGCCCCGCCAGCTCTCCTGCCGGGATAAGCGAGCAGTCCTCGGTGCCCGTCTCAAGGTAGATGCACTCAAGGTTCCCGGGGTGCGGGCGCAAGCGGACGACGGCGGGAGGTCCCCGCCGTCGTCGGCTACCACAAGTGGGGGCTACTCCTCGATAGTCACGCCCCGCCAGAACGCGATCCGGTCCTCGATGGGCTTGGCCCGCGTCTTGGGCTCGCTGTAAAACCAGGCGGCGTCGACGTTCAGCTTCCCGTCCACCTCCAGCGTGTGGTAGCTGGCCTGGCCCTTCCACGGGCAGACGGAATACATGTCGCTGTCCTTGAGATAGCCCGCATTGACGGCGTCGCGGGGGAAATAGTGGTTGCCTTCCACTACTACCGTGTCCGTCGACTCGGCAATGACTTGTCCGTTCCAGATAGCCCTGACCATGTGGTTCCGTTCTGTAAGAGGCCGCCGGCTGTGCGGGCGGCGGGTCGCAGTATGTCAACGGCCCGCGTGATGCCCTTTGTTCCCGGACATCTCCGGGGAGCGGCCCCGGGGGTAGTGGCCTTCTCCGGTATCGTGGGTCCATGGTGCGGAACCTGGCCGATATCGGAGCTGAAGGCGTATTGCTCGCCGGGGCCGGCCGCGCCATTCTGCTGCAGATCGCGAACCCTGCAGTGGGCCATGGCGTCGCCGAACACAGCGACTTCATAGCCCGGCCGCTGGACCGTTTCCGCGCCACCGTCACCTACGTCTACGCTGTGGTTTACGGAACCGAGGCCCAGGTTGCGGCCGTTCGCCGCAGCGTTAACCGGGCCCACTCCGCGGTCCGCCGCAAGCCCGACGCCGGCTCCCGCGGGTACAGTGCGTTCGATGCCCAGGCGCAATTATGGGTGGTGGCAACCCTGTACGACACCGCCATCACCATTTACGAGAAAATCTACGGCCCGCTCGACGACGAAGCTGCGGACCTCATGTACAGCGATTACGCAAGAATCGGTACCGTCCTGCAACTGCCGGCGAACCTGTGGCCGGCCGACCGCGCAGCCTTCAGGACATACTGGGACACGTCCCTGCTGACACTGGAGCTGGACGCCGTCACCGCCGGCGTCGGCCGTGACCTCCTGTACCCGCCAGCCGGGCCACTCTGGCTGCGGATGAGTATGCCGCTGATCCGGTTCATCACCGCCGGGCAGCTGCCGGACCACCTGCGCGCCGGCTTCGGGCTGCCCTGGAGCGACCGCCACAGCCGCCTGTTCGACATGGCCACCCGGTGGTCTGCCCTGGTCTATCCCCGGCTGCCGCGGCCGGTCCGGCACTGCGTCAAGAACTACTGCCTCGGCCGGCTCCGCACGTCGTAGCCCTGAAACACCATCTTCCGGCACCCCGGTGACGAATCCCTGTCATGAACTATTACAGCCCAGCGGCGCAGGAACGGGTTCGTGACGCCGCATACGATGCAGTGGAGAAAGTCCTGAACAGCATGTTCGAACCGTTGAACCGGCAGGCGCTCACGGCGCGCTGGAACCAGGCCTGCGAGGCCATGGCCAAACACCTGGAGGCGCGGGACACCGGCGAAGAGTAGACGCCCTGCTTTCGGTCTCAAATACGATTGACCGACGATCTGATCGAAAGGTTTTGGGCTGTCCATGAAGGTCACCACCACCACGCTCCAGATGCTCCTTCCGCCAGCCTGGCCGGCCCGCCCGTTGCCCGATGAGGCGCGGCTGGACCGGGCTGTCGGGGTCACCCCGGAGTATGCCCGTTTCCTCTATGGCCTGGTGGGCGGACCGTGGCACTGGACGGATCGGCTCGAGTGGACACGGCAGCAGTGGGCCGAGGAGCTCGCCGTGCCGGGAACGGAATTCTGGGTCCTCTATGGGGAGGGCGTGCCCTGGGGGTATGTCCACCTTCAGCCGGTCGTTACAGGGGATGCCACGCACGTCGAGATCCGGTACTTCGGCCTTTCAGAGCAGGCCATTGGGCGGGGCCTCGGCGGCCGGCTGCTGGAACGCGGGATCACGGCGGCATGGTCACTGGCACAACGCTTCGACCTCCCGCAAGTGTCCCGCGTCTGGGTCCACACCTGCACGCTGGACGGTCCCGCGGCCCTGGCAAACTACCAGGCGCGAGGCTTTGAGCCCTGCGGGACCGAGGACGCGGACACGGAAGTGGCGGACGCGCCGCCGGGTTCCTGGGTGGCCACCGGCGGCCGGTAATCTGCTGCAAACCCGCCGGCAGCCGTAGGCTGGAACCGACAAGAGGGTGACCGAAAGGGTGGCATGTCGGAAACGATGACGGCTGGGCTGCTGGGTGAAGTGATGGCCGAGCTGGCCGTGCTTGAGGACCCGAGGATGCGCGAGGCAAACGAGAAGCGCGGCGACGACCACGGCGTGAACCTGTCCAAACTGCGCGCGGTCGCGAAGCGGCTGAAGACGCAGCAGGAACTCGCGCGCGGGCTCTGGGCCACGAACGACACTCCGGCCAGGTTGGTGGCGCTGCTGATCTGCCGGCCAAAGGCCTTCGAACGCGACGAACTGGACATCATGCTCCGCGAGGCGCGCGCCCCCAAAGTGCACGACTGGCTCGTGAATTACGCCGTGAAGAAGAGCCTGCACGCGGAGGACCTGCGCGTGGCCTGGATGGCGGACCCGGATCCGGTGGTCGCCAGCGCCGGCTGGGCCCTGACCAGCGAACGGGTGGCGAAAACGCCCGCGGGGCTCCACCTCCCTGGGCTGCTGGATATTATCGAGGCCCAGATGAAGGACGCCCCGGACCGGCTGCAGTGGGCCATGAACCACACGCTGGCCTTCATGGGGATCGAGCATCCCGAGCACCGAGCCCGGGCCCTCGATATCGGCGAACGGCTTGAGGTCCTCAAGGACTACCCGACGCCCCCGAACTGCACGTCACCGTTCGCGCCCATCTGGATCAACGAGATGGTGAGCCGCCAGGCCACCGCGTAAGGCTGTCAGCCTGGAAGCAAAACTGAAGCGGACGACGCCGGGAACTTCCCGCCGTCGTCCGCTTCAGTTTTTGGCTGTGAACCGATCAGACGGTGGCGAGCCGGCGTTCCTGGCCACGGACGCTGACCGTGAAAGTGTTGGGGCCGCTGCACTGGACCGCGATGCGGCATTTGGTGGTGTTTGCCTTGACCGAGAGGTCGTGCACGATGCTCTCAAGGGTGTGCTCAACGGCAGACCGGTCCCAGATTTTCAGCGTGATGGAGTCAGTGTTCTCAAACGTCATTGTCAGTACTTTCGCTCATGCAGTTAACGGCTCCGCGTCGTCCTTGAGGGGGCCGCATCCTCGTCGGTGAGGATTGCTGATCTTGGTAGTGCGGGAACGGGGTCCCGATCTCATGGTTCATGCTGGCCGCCAAGATTTGCAACAGAAATGGCCAAAGTGTGAGCGATTACACGCTCGCGCCGGCTTTAGTTACTGACGGCGGCGTAAAGGTTCAGGGACGCCGAAAACACCAGCCACGAGACGTTCGGCAGCATCAGCAGTCCGGCCGTTGGGCTGATGGGTCCAAAGCGCAGAACTGTCAGGGCCGCTGTGAGGAGGAGGGCGGCGAGGACGGCCAGGGCCAGCCAGAGCGCCGCGGTCCCCAATATGGGGTACAGCCCGAAGAACGTCATGGGCCAGAGCAGGTTCAGGGCCAGTTGGAGCCCATAGAGCCTGAGTGCGCGGCGGCGCGGGTGGCGCCGCTGCCGCCACACCAGCCAGGCCGCCACGGCCATTGCCGCGTAAAGGACCAGCCAGACCGACGTGAACATCAGCCCGGGAGGCGTCCAGGGGGCTTTGTCCGCCAGGGCGTACCAGCCGCCGGCAGCCGTTCGGATCGGGAGTGATCCCACGAACGACACGGTCCAGGAAAGCGCGAGGAAGCCGACCAGGACGGCAACCTGCCGCCGTCGGGACGGCCCGTCCGGGACTGCCGGACCTTGCGCTTCGGTGGGGACAGTGTCAGGCACTGACCCACTGTGGACAATGGCGGGTACCCGCGTCAAACCGGCCGGCGGCGGAGGGGCCCTTGACGCCCTCCTTCCCCGGGCGTATCGTACAACCAAATGGTTGTAGATCAGCTGAGAGACGCGGACGTGGACCGCCTGTTCCAGGCGCTCGCGGACACCACCCGGAGGGACATCATCCGGCGGGTGACGGCCGGGGAGTCTTCCGTCTCCGGCCTGGCCGACCTCTACGCCATGAGTTTCGCCGCCGTCCAGAAGCATGTGGCGGTGTTGGAACGGGCTTCCCTGGTAACGAAGGAGAAGCGCGGAAGGGAGCAGATCGTGCGGGGCGACCACGAAGGACTGCAGAAGGCCCGCCGGCTGCTCGATGAGTATGAGGCGATCTGGCGGCAGCGTGCCGGACGGATCGCGGACATTCTGGCTGAAGGATAGGAAGGTTTTGCAATGCCTGTTATCAGTTCCACCAAGAATCTCGAAGCGCTCAGCTTCACCCTCGTGGCCGAGTTCGACGCCGCCGTCGAGCAGGTCTGGCAGATCTGGGAGGACCCCCGCCAGCTGGAGCGCTGGTGGGGTCCGCCCAACTATCCGGCCACGTTTGACCGGTTCGACTTCCGGCCCGGCGGGAAGGCCGACTATTACATGACCACGCCCGAAGGCGAAAAGCCCCGAGGCTGGTGGAAATTCAGAACCATCGAGGCGCCGCGCAAGCTCGAATTTGATGACGGCTTCGCTGACGAAACCGGAGCGCCCGTGGATGCCATGGGCAGTGCCCATGCCGCCGTTGACCTCGAGGATCTCGGTGGCCGCACCCGGATGACCATCATGTCCACGTTCGACTCCGAAGAGCAGATGGAAGAAATGGTCAAGATGGGCATGGAGGAAGGCATGAAGGAGGCTGCCGGCCAGATCGACGCATTGCTCGCGGAACACGCCCGCGCCTGATAACGCTGACGGTTCTCACGCAAAGGCGAGCGCGGACGGACACTTGAGGCCCCAGGATCCGGGGCCTCAAGTGTCCTTCCGCGCTTGGTGGTGGTCGCTCCTACGGAGGCGGCGCTGCCGGTTAGTGCGTCAGGTCCTTGCCCTTCGTCTCCGGGATGGTGAACACAAACGCGATGCTGACGGCCAGCAGGACCACGGCGTACACGTTGAAGAAGTTGCCCTGTCCGATGGAGCCAAGCCAGGCCTGAAGGTACGGTGCGGTACCCCCGAAGACTGCGACGCAGATGGAATACGGGACGCCCACCCCGACCGTGCGGATCTTGGTGGGGAACAGTTCGGCGTATACCGCCGGGACGATTGCTGCGCTGCCGGCGATGAAGAACAGCATGACGGACATGGTGACCGCGAGTTGCCACGGAGAGTCCTTCAGCAGCCAGGTCATGGGGAAGTGGAACAGCGCGGCGCCGGCGGCGCTCATGATCATGACGGGCTTGCGGCCGATACGGTCCGAGAGTTTGCCCCAGAACGGCAGCGCGGCGATGAACAGCACGTTGGCGATCACGCTGGCCCAGAGGGCCTCTCCACGGTCCATCTTGAGGACCGACGAGGCATAGCTGGGAGTCACGACGCCCCAGATGTAGTAGGTCACAGTCAGGCCGACGGTCAGGCCAATCACCTGCAGGGCCTGTTTGCGGTGCTGGTAGATCTGTGGCCACATCGGCTCGTGCTTTTCCTTGGGCGATTCTGCCTCGAACGCCGCCGTTTCCTTCATGCGGGCCCGCATAAACAGGGCATAGAGGCCCATGGCGCCGCCGATAAGGAATGGCACCCGCCAGCCCCAGGTGTTCATGTCGGCCGTGCTCAAGACGTTGGACAGGGTGGCGCCGAGCATGGTTCCGGCCAGGATGCCAACCGTGCCGGACGTATAAATGAGCGTTGCCCAGAAGCCGCGCTGTTCCTTGGGCGCCATCTCCGAGAGGTAGGTCTGAGACGACGGCAGCTCTCCGCCGTGGGCAAGGCCCTGGATAAGCCGGGCCACCAGCAGCAGGACCGAGGCGAAGGCCCCCACGGCCTCGAAAGTGGGGGCGACGCCGATGATCAGGCTGCCCAGGGCGGCGAGGCCCACCGCGAACGTCATGGACGTCTTGCGGCCGATCCGGTCACCGATCCAGCCGAACACGAAGCCGCCGAACGGACGGGCGACAAAGCCGACGGCGAAGATCGCCAGGGTGGCGAGGAAGGCCGACGTCGGATCCGCCTTGCTGAACAGTGCGCTTGCGATGAACGGCGAGAACGTGGCATAGATGGCCCAGTCGTACCATTCAACGGCGTTGCCGATGCCGGTGCCGACGAGGGTGCGCAGGTGGGATTTGTGAACCTGGACGTCGGCTGGGACGCCTGCAGTAGTGGTCATCGTGTGCTCCATGAAGTGAGGGAAGTTTAGTTGGTCGAGGCCAGGGCCGCGATGCGGGAGACGGCCAGTTCTGCGTAGAGTGCGGTTCCGTCGGACAGCACTCCGTCGTCAAAGGCTGCGTACGGGGAGTGGTTGAAGGAGGTTTCGGTGTGGTCGGCGCCGGGGGCGACGGCGCTGAGCCCGATAAACGTCCCGGGTACCTCCGCCAGCACCCTCGAAAAATCTTCAGAGCCACTGAGCGGGGTGGCCCAGCGGGTGAGCCGAGAGGTTCCAAAGAGGTCTTCGATGGTCTTCTCCGCGGTGCGTGTCTCGTCGTCGTTGTTGACGGTGAGTGGGTACTCGTGACGGTAATCGACGTCCACCTCGAGGCCGTGGGCAGCGGCAATGCCCTTCAACAGCGTGGGAACGGCGATCATCATCCGTTCCCTGGCGGCGTCCGAGAAGGTCCGGATGGTGGCTTCCATGCGCGCCGTTTCAGGAATGATGTTGCGTTTTGTGCCGGCCTGGAGGACGCCCACGGTCAGGACCACTGGATCGAACATGTTGAACTGGCGGGTGATCATGACCTGCAGGGCAGTCACCATTTCTGCGGCCGCCGTGACCGGGTCCTTGGCTGTGTGCGGGGCCGAGCCGTGGCCGCCGGCGCCAAGAACCGTGACAGTCAGGGCATCCGAAGCGCTCAGCATCACCCCTGGTTTGGTGCAGAACCGGCCATGCGGCTCCAAGGCGGAAAAGACGTGCATCCCATAGGCGGCATCAACCCGGCGCCCGGCCGCCTCCAGCACGCCCTCGCGGATCATGTGGCCTGCTCCGTCAAAACCTTCCTCGCCCGGCTGGAACATCAGCACAACGTCGCCGGCCAGCTGCTCCCGGCGCTCCGCCAAAAGCGTGGCTGCTCCGGCGAGCATGGCGGTGTGGAGGTCGTGGCCGCAGGCGTGCATGGCGCCGTCGATCTTCGATGAGAACTGGGCACCGGTCCGCTCCTGGACAGGGAGGCCGTCCATGTCGGCACGCAGGAGGACCGCTGGTTTGGTTGCAGATGCGTGCGGTGCGGATCCGCGCAAGACCGCGGTGACCGACGTCGTGTTCTTGCCCAGGGTGATTTCGAACGGTAGGCCGTCGAGGGCCTTGAGGACTTTTTCCTG
The DNA here is from genome assembly GCF_024294965.1 of Pseudarthrobacter humi. Taxonomy (NCBI): domain Bacteria; kingdom Bacillati; phylum Actinomycetota; class Actinomycetes; order Micrococcales; family Micrococcaceae; genus Pseudarthrobacter; species Pseudarthrobacter humi. The sequence continues at coordinate 47,218 of NZ_JANCLV010000019.1, read as the reverse complement.
GGTCCGGGGGAGGTCCAGTCCGATCTCCGGCTCCTGATGCAGCTCGTGGCGGAACCGGGCGATCTCGCCCTGCAGTTCCTTGGCGTCGGTGGTGATCGACATCTGCTCTCCTTATTTCTGAACGTTTGGTCAGTGACCCGGTTCCATTCTGAAGTGATGCGGTTCACAAGCGGCGAAATAGCTGGAAAAAATCAAAAGTATGATGGAAATGGCAGGATTCATTCACTGAAACGTGGGGAGTGGCGAGGTGGTGCTCAGCGAGGAAGACCTGGCCCTGATCAACGCGCTGCAGATTGCACCGCGGATCAGCTGGTCCGATGCGGCCACCGTGCTGGGAGTGCACGCCACGACGCTGGCCGCACGCTGGGATCGGCTGAGGTTGTCCGGGGCGGCCTGGACGACGGCCCACCTGATCGGCGATCCCAAGCAGATGTGCCTGGCGTTGGTGGACGTGGACTGCGAAATGCGGCTGCGGGACGACGTGACAGCGGCGCTCGCCGCGATCCCGGAAGTGGTCACAGTTGAGGAAGCTGCAAGCAACCGGGACCTCATGCTGACAGTCATTGCGCCCACCTTGGCCCGGTTCACGGAGGAGGTGCTTCCTCAGTTCAAAGAGATCCCCGGAGTGCTGAAGTACCGGACCTCGTTGTGCACCCGCCTGCACTCCGGTGGCTATACCTGGCGGCTCAACATTTTGGACAAGGCGAAGCAAAAGGCGCTTCATGCCTTAGCCGGACCCGAGTCCACCGGTTCGGCGTCCCCGATGACCGGAGCTCCACTGCCGCCCAGCCACCTGGATCTGATCCCGTTCCTTGCGCGGGACGGGCGCGCGGGCGCCGCGGACATCGCCCGGAGCCTGGGCAGGAGCCCGGCGACAGTCCAGCGGCAGCTAAACAGGGTGCTGGCCAGCGGGCTGCTGTCCTTCCGTTGTGAAATTGCCCAGAAGCTCTCCGGCTATCCCGTGAGCTGCCAGTGGTTCGCCAACGTGCCGGCGGGCCAGCACGAGGCCGCTGCCGCTGAACTCCGCAGCCTCCGCACAGTCCGGCTCAGCGCGTCCACTACGGGGAGCACAAATTTTGTCATCCTCATGTGGTTGCATTCGCTGGCCGATGTGATGAACGCCGAGTTGGCCCTCCAGCAACGCATCCCGCAGATCGAACTCGTGGAGAGCGTAGTGATCCTGAACACCGCCAAGCGGGTGGGCTGGATGCTGAACCCGGATTCGACAGCGAGCGGCGCGGTGGTGGTCTCCGGCACGGAGCTGCCGACTTTGGGGCTCCAATGAGCAGTGGTGCCCGCCGCCGGTGTCTGCTCCGTTGAAACCTGCGGTCCACGTCTGAATACTGGAAGTCTGATGGGTCGGGACGGGCAAGGAGGCGGTGAAGGGGTTATGGGCGGCGGCGACAGTGCCTTCAAGCGCCGGCTCGAACGGGCTGCGGAAGTGCGCTCCTACCGGGGAGCCGGCATCAGTGCCGAGGAAGAGGCCGAACTCGAGGCGGCCGAGGCCACGGAACGGGACCAACGCAAGAAGGTCGACGATGCGCGGCGGGCGGAGTACCTGATCCGGGACGCCATGGCACAGGGCAAATTCGACAACCTCAAATACGCCGGCAAGCCCATCCCCGGGCTGGGCGAGGCCTACGATCCTGACTGGTGGGTCAAGGGCCTGATCCAGCGCGAAAACATCAGCGGGCTGGGCCCCGAAGCCATCCTGATCCGCACCGAAGACGCCGAACTGGACGGCCGCCTTGATGCCCAGTTCACCGAAAAGCAGGTCCGCGACATCCTCGCCGACTTCAATGCCCGGGTGGTCGACGCCCGCCGCCAGCTCCAGGGCGGCCCTCCCGTCGTCACCAAAACGCGGGATGTCGACGCCGAGGTGGCACGCTGGCACGAACGCCGCGCCGCCCGCTCACAGGACGCCCGGCCTGAACCGGAGCCGCACCGCTCCTGGTGGCAGCGGCTCTGGCGCGGCACCACCTAGCTGAGCGGACGAGAGTAGCTGAGCGGTCGGGGGGCAACGGACGACGGCGGCGCCTCGCGCCGTCGTTGGCTCTCAGGGTCGTCGGCTCCTAGCGCCTTCCGCCCGGGAAGCCGTTCTGAGGCGGAATGCCCGGAATCTCGGGCGGCGGGACGGGCGCGGGCGGCGGGACGGGTGCGGGAGCAGGAGGTGGCTCTGGCGCGGGAGCCGGCGCGGGAGCCGGCGGGGGAGCGGGTGCTGGTGCGGGAGCCGGGGCGGGTACAGGCCTCGGCGCGGCCGGTGCGGGAGTCGGTTTCGGCGGAGCAATCATGGATGCCGGCGGGGCCGGGAACGGGTTTGCCGGGTAGAGCGGGGCAGCCTGGAGCATGTAGTTGACCCATTGCGGCCCGGCGATCATGTACCCGTCAAGGCGGGGGTAGAACTGGCCGTTAATGGTGACGTTCTGGCCCGGACGGTTTTGGCCCTCCAACGCGTCGCCGAAGAAGGACGCTGTGGCCAGCCCCGACGTATAACCCACCACCCACGTGGAGCCGTTGTTGTTGGACGTGCCGGTCTTGGCGGCCACCGGCATCAGCGTGTGGATTTTGGGGTTGATCCATACGCCGGAGCCCACCTTCAACACATCCTGGAGCACTGCGTTGACGCCTCGGGCGACCTCCGGTTTGACGGCGTCACGGCACTCGCTGGTTTGGCCCGGGAGTTTCCCGCCCGACATGTCCGTCACCTCAAGCACGGCAATGGGGGCGCAGTACCGGCCGTCGTTGGCAAAGGTGGCGAAGGCATTGGCCAGGTGGACCGGGGCGACGCCGATGGCGCCGAGGAGATTGCCGAGCTGATGCATGTTGATCTGCGCGCCATCGAGTCCGCTGTGCAGCCCCACGCTGTCCACCATCTTCTGGATGCCGCAGAAATCAAGCTGCGTAGCCGAGGCGAAGGTGGCCGTGTTGATCGAGTTGTACAGCCCGTAGTTCACGGGCATGGGGCGGTAGTAGCCCTGATCGGCATTCTGCAGGTCATCGGCGGCGCCCAGCTCAGGGTTGTTCTGGGCCGTGCTGTAGGCGCCCAGCACCCGTCCGCAGCTGGAACGCCACGGGAAGCCCAGCGGATACACCCGGCGGGAGGCGTCCACCACCCCGGTCAGCGGCTTGCCCTCGTTCAGCCACTCTGCGAACGTGAAGGGCTTCATGGTGGAGCCGGGCTGGAAACCGCCCGCCCCGTTGAGGTCGTTGCCTTGCGGATCGCGGGAGTCCACGTTGAAGTTCAGCTGGGTATCGAACCTGCCCTCGGCCGGCAGGAACACCGTGTTCTGCGCCATGGCCAGGATTTTTCCGGTGCCCGGCTGCACCGTCACGAGGGAGGCGCCCCAGCGGTCAGGATTCGCCCCGGCGGTGCCGTCCACCTGCGCCTGGGCCGCCGCCTGGAGCCGGCTGTCCAGCGTTGTGACGATGGTGAGCCCGCCGCGGTACAGCTTCCGCTCGCGCTCGATCAGGGTGGTTCCGTAGGCCGGGTTGTTGAGGATCAGGTGCGAAATGTAGTCGCAGAAGTACGGCGCCATCTGGGCGTGGGCGCAGCCCTGCTTCCCGGGACTGAGATTAAGCTCGATGGGCGCGGCCGCGGCGGCGTCATGGTCCGCCTGGCTGATTTTGCCCGTGGCCAGCATCTCCGCAAGAACCTGGTTCCGGCGGGCTGTGGCCTGCTCCGGGTTGACCGCGGGATTGTAGTAGCTGGGGCTGTTGACCAGCCCGGCCAGGAGGGCCGCCTGCGGCAGGTTGAGATCGGCGGCCGTGGTGCTGAAGAAATACCGTGCCGCAGCCTCGATTCCGTACGCCTCGCGGTTGAAGAACACGATGTTCAGGTAGCCCTCGAGGATCTGGTCCTTGCTGAACTTTTTCTCCAGCGCGATGGCCAGCTTCATCTCCCGGAGCTTGTCCCCGATGCTCTTCTGGCCGCTGAGGATCACCTCGTCGGTTTTGTCCTGGGACACGAAGGACTCGTTGATCACGTTGGTGACGTACTGCTGGGTAATAGTGGAGGCGCCCTGCCTGCCCTCATTCGTCAGGTTAAAGATCGCAGCCCGGACGATCCCCTGCGGGTCGATGCCCGGGTGCTCGTAAAAGCGGCTGTCCTCGATGGCCACGATGGCATCCCGGACAAAAGGCGATATCCGGTCCAGGGGGATCCTGATCCGGTTCTCGGTATAGAACGTGGCGATCGGCTGGCCGTCGGAGGTGAGGACTTTGGTGGATTGCGACGGCGGCGCGACGATCAGTTCCGAGGGCAGATTTTCAAAGTAGCTGATGGAGGTGGTGACTCCGTAGCCGACAGTCGCAACAGCGGGGACCACCAGGCTTGCGGCCAGGACGCCGCACATGGCGCTCGCAGCAAAGAACCCGATGACCCTTCCCAGGGTGGCGGCCAACCGGTGCCTGCGTTTCTTTTGCTGCGCCATTGTTCAGCCCCAAGCTCGCGACGTGTGAACAGAATACGCCGCTGCACCTGCAGCATCCATATGCTGGAGGAACTGATGCCAAGCCGGTACTTTCCGTCCCTTACGTCCGTTCCGGGCCTTGTCACGCGATACATACCGATATATCGTTAAGTGTCGGTGAGTAGTTGACCGATAACCACTCAACAAAGGCCAAGAAGCATTCAAAAAGACAGTGAAGGGACGATGCCACCATGAAAGGCATTCACGAAGACAAGTTTTTGGAACCGCCGTTCGGGCGGGGACAGTTTGGGCGGGGACGGTTTGAGCGCGGCAGGGGCCGCCGCGGACCGCACGGGCACCGCGGGGGAGGGTTTGGCCCGGGCTTTGGCCCACGGGGCGGATTTGGTCCCGGTTTTGGACCGGGCGGAGGGTTCGGTCCCGGCTTTGGGCCCGGTCCCCGGCGGGCAAGCAGGGGGGACGTCCGGTGGGCTATCCTGTCGCTGCTGGCAGAGGCCCCGTCCAACGGTTATGGCCTGATCAAGACCATCGCGGAGAAAACATCCGGCGCATGGCGGCCCAGCCCCGGGTCGATCTACCCCACACTCCAGCAGTTGGTGGACGAGGACCTCATTGCGCCCCTCAGCGAGGGCCGGCGGACCGACTTCACCCTCACCGACGCCGGCAAGGCCTACGTGGCCGAGCATGCGGAGGAACTGGAGAACGCGTGGAACAGCGATGCGGAAGGATCCGGACCCGCCTTCCACCAGAGTGTGGGCAAGCTGATGGGGGTCATTCATCAGTTCCGCACGGCAGCTACGGAAGAACAGCGCAATGCTGCCGTGGAAAAACTGGACGAAACCCGCCGCGCGCTCTACCGGATCCTGGCCGACTGAGCGCTGTTGGAACCCTGTGGCCTCAGGCGAACGTGTCTTCCTTGGCGGGAGCGGCAGCCGGGGCCGTGACGCCGCGGCCCAGCGGGTTGAAGTGGCTGCCCAGCCCGCCGAAGGCGTAGGCGGTCTCGGCATGCTCGGAGAGATCCACCCCCGCCATCTCGGCCTCGTGGCTCACCCGGAACCCGATGGTCCTGTTGATGGCCCGGCCGATCACCAGGGTCACGCCGCCGGACAGGGCTACGGTGATCACGACCGCCACGGTCTGTGCCGTCAGTTGCTGGAGGCCGCCGCCATAGAAGAGGCCGCCGCCCTGGCCGTCCACGGGGAGGGCGACGAAGCCCAGGGCGAGCGTGCCGATGAGCCCGGCGCCGAGGTGGACTCCCACCACGTCCAGGGAGTCGTCCAGCCCGAACCGGTACTTCAGGTCAACAAACACGCCGCAGGCTGCACCGGCCACCAGGCCCAGGCCGATGGCGGCCACTGGGCTGATGTTGGCGCAGGACGGTGTGATGGCCACCAGGCCGGCCACAACACCGGAGGCTGCGCCCAGGGACGTGGGATGGCCGTGGCGGATCTTCTCCACCAGCAGCCAGCTGAGCATGGCCGCGGCCGGGGTGACCAGGGTGTTGATCCAGACCAGGCCGGCCTGCTCCGCGGTGGTGGCGGCGCCGCCATTGAACCCGAACCAGCCGAACCACAGGATGGCCGCGCCGAGCATGATGAAGGGGACATTGTGCGGGCGGTGGCTGGGATCCTTGGCGAAGCCGTGGCGCTGGCCAACCACCAGGGCAAGGACGAGGGCGGCCGTCCCGGAGCTGATTTCCACCACTGCACCGCCGGCGAAGTCGATGACCTGCCCGAAGGTCTCGGTGATGGCGCCGCCGGCGCTCATAAGCCCGCCGCCCCAGATCATGTAGGCCAAGGGGCAATAAACCAGCGTGACCCACAGCGGCACGAACACTGCCCAGGCGCTGAACTTGGCGCGGTCGGCGATGGCCCCGCTGATGAGGGCCACCGTGATGATGGCGAAGGTGGCGCTGAAGCCGGCCTTGATGAGGTCAGGGGAGCCCATGAGGTTCTGCAGCCCGAAGTTGGCGAAGGGGTTGCCGAAGATGCCCAGGATTCCCTCGCCGGTGGTCATCGAGTATCCCCACAGGACCCACACAACTCCCACGATGCCGGCGGAGATGAAGCTCATCATGATCATGTTCAGCGCTGCCTTGGCGCGCGTCATGCCGCCGTAGAAGAGACCGAGCCCGGGTGTCATAAGCAGCACCATCGCCGCCGCGATCATCATCCAGACGTGTTGCGCAGTGATCTCCACCGGTGGGTTCCTTCCATTGATCCTGAATACGGGGACTTTCCTACCTGGCCCGCGCAATTCCCCCCGATCAATATTTGTCGCCGCGTGTTTCCGTTTGCGCTTCGCTAAGTTGCGGATACGTTACGGCCCGGCGGCCTACGTGAAGATCGCATGACGGTGATGTTTCCGGCGTGTAAACGGGACCTGTTGAACGGCGCGGGGACGGGAAGCCCTGGGACTCCGATGCCAACGACGGCGGGCGCCGGTCCGCGCAGGTGGTGAGAAGCCGCCGTCGGGCGCTGAAAGGGCAACGTTTCCTGAACATGAACGGCGGCTCACCGCCGCAGGGCGCCGCTTTGACGTAGCGTGGGGGAGTGCATCAGGCGGTCCGGGAATTTACGGTGCGCGGAGCTCGCGGCGTGGAGCTCCGCTGCTACGTCGCGGGCGGCAGAGGGCCCGCCGTTCTGTTCCTTCACGGCCTCGCCGGAAGTGCCCGCGAGTTCCTACCAACGGCGGCAGCGCTCCCCGAACGGCGGACGGTCCTGATGGATCTGCGCGGCCATGGGGGCAGCACGCGGCACCCGGCCGATGTTTCGCGGGAAGCCTACGTGGCCGACGTCGTCCGCGTCATTGAGGAAGTAGGCCCGCCAGTGGTCCTGGTGGGGCAGTCGATGGGCGGCCACACGGCCATGCTGGTGACCGCCTCCCGGCCGGACCTCGTAACACAGTTGGTGCTGCTGGAGGTTGATGCCGGTGGAGGACGCAGCGAAGACCACGAAGCCATGGGGGATTATTTCCGGTCCTGGCCCGTGCCGTTCAGCAGCCGGGCCGCTGCCTCTGCCTTCCTTGGCGACGCGCCGCTGGCGCAGGCCTGGGCGGCGGACTTGGAGGAGCGCGATGATGGGTTCTGGCCACGGTTCGACGCCGGCGTGATGGTGGCGGCCATTGGCCCGGTGCGTGTGCCGCGGCGGACTGAGTGGGAGCGGGTGTCCGCCCCCACGCTGGTGGTTTATGGGCAGGAGGGCCTGTTTGATGAAGCGGCCAAGGCTGAGTTTGTCCGGCGGGGCAGGAACGTAACGCGGATGGATCTCACGGGGGCCTCGCATGATGCGCACCTGGACTGCTTTGGGCCGTGGCTGGCTGCGCTCAGGGGATTTGTGCTTTCCTGAGCGCGGGCCAGCCCCCGCGCCCCCACCCCGCGGGGAGAATCCGCGGGGCTGGCCCCGCCGGGTCAGAAGGTCCGGGCGTTGGCCAGGACGGGCAGTTGGACTCGGACCTCGGCAACGACGGCCGGGTCAATGTCGACGACGGCGAGTTCCGGTTCGCCGCCGAGGGCCACCAGGGCGGCACCCAGGGGAGAGATGACGGCGCTGTGGCCGACGCCGGTGGGAGCCTTGCCGGCAGAGGCGATGCCGACGCTTGCCGGGTCGCCTTGTCCGCAGGCCACTACAAAGGTGGTGCTGTCCAGGGCGCGGGCCCGGACCAGGAGGTCCCACTGCTCTGCCTTGCCCTCGCCGGCGCCCCACGAGGCGCAGACAATGTTGACCTGGGCGCCGGCTTTGGCGTTGGCCGTAAACAGTGCCGGGAAGCGCACGTCATAGCAGGTCGCCAGGCCGAACGTGGTGCCGTTCACTTCGAAGGTCACGGGGGCTGTTCCGGCGTCCACGGTATCGGACTCGGCGAATCCGAATGCATCAAAGAGGTGGATCTTGTCGTAGGACGTCTCGACGCCGGGGCCGGTGACCAGCAGCGTGTTCCGCACCCGGCCGCCGTCGCCCGGGGTGAACATGCCCGCCACCACCGCGATGTCCAGCTCTTGGGCAATGCTGCGGACGGCGGCAGCCCACGGCCCGTCCAGCGGCTCGGCAATGTCCTTCAGGCTGTTGCCGAAGGCGCGCATGGCGGCTTCCGGGAACACCACGAGCTCCGCTCCGGCGGCTTTGGCCCGCGTGGCGTAGTCTCTGATGAGCTCCAGGTTGGCGGCCAGGTCGGCTCCGGTGATGATTTGGGCCACTGCTAAACGCATGAAATTACTCCAGTCTGTTGTATACATAAAGTATGCGAAAAAGTTCGGGGACGGCGGCGTCCGGCCGCGAGAAGGCGTACGCGTACCTGCGCGAAAATATCCTGGTTGACCCGGCGGTGCAGGGGAAGTTCCTGAATGAGCAGGAGCTGGCCGCCGAGATCGGCGTCTCGCGAACTCCGGTCCGGGAGGCGCTCCTGCTGCTCGTCTCCGACGGCCTGGTGGAACTGATTCCGCAGCGCGGGGCCTATGTTCCGCCGGTGACGGGCCGTGAAATGTCGGAACTGATGGAACTCCGGGGTGTGCTGGAAAGCCATGCCGCCCGCCTGGTTATCGAACAGAACCGCGTTCCTGCGAAGACGATGCAGGACACCCTGGACCTGCAGGCCCGGCTTCCCGAGCAACTGACTGCGGAGGCTGCGCAGGAGTTCATCCGGCTGGACACCCTTTTCCATCAGGCGCTGATCGACGCCGCCGGCAATGAGCTCATCTCCCGAACCTACAGCAAGCTCCATGTCCGGCAGATCCTGGTGGGCGTCTCGGCCTTGTTCCGCACCGGAGACCGGCGCGGACAGGTGTGCGCCGAACACCAGGACATCCTCGATGCCCTGATGTCCGGCGACGCCGCGAAGGCGCAGGAGGCCATTGACCATCACCTGGCTATCACCCGGGATATCCTGCTCCGCACCTGAGGGAGTTTTTGTCCACATAATGCGAGTTGGAAGCCGTCGTTTTGGGTGCATTATGTGGACAAAAACTCAGGTCTGGTGAGTGGGGAATCGTCAGTTGCCTTTGCTGTGGGCAACCTGCTGGCGCTCGAGTGCGGATCCTTCCAGCAGCAGGCGGTAGTCCTCGTCCTCGACAGTGTTGGAATCGCGGCCGAGGGCCAGGCCCACGGCGGTGACGCCTGCAGCGACTGCCACGTAGATGGCCACCGGAATCCAGGTGCCGAACTGCGCCAGCAGCAATGTGAACATCAGCGGGGCGATGGCGCCGCCGATCACACCGGCGAACGTGTAGGCCAGGGAGCTGCCCGTGGACCGGAGCCTCGGTGAGAACTGCTCGACGATGAAGGCAGCCTGCGGGCCGTACATAAACGAGTGCGCCATGAGGCCCAGCACAATGCCGGCAATGAGCATCGGCTCGTTGTCGCCGCCTAGGACGCCGAAGAAGATGAACGTCCACACGGCGCCCACTACAGCCGCGGTGCCGTAGACCAGGCGTCGGTTGAAGCGGTCGGACACAGCGCCTGCCAGCGGGATCATAAAGAGCTGGAACGCGGAGCCGATCAGGACTGCCGTGAGCACCTGGCTGCGTTCGTAGCCGAGTGTCTGGATTCCGTAGGTGAGGGTGAAAACGGTGAACAGGGCGTAGAGCACGTCCGGGCCCACCCGGCACAGCGTGGCGGCAATGAGGGGCCGGAGCTCCGTGCTGAAGACCTCACGAACAGGGGCGTGGGGCTGTTCGCCGTGGGCCTCGATGGCCTTGAAGATGGGGGTGTCTTCCAGCTTCAGGCGGATCCAGAGGCCGAAACCGACCAGCACGGCCGAGACCAGGAACGCGATGCGCCAGCCGAAACCGATGAACTGTTCCTCGGTCAGGGCGAGGGTCAGGACAGCCAGGGCGCCGTTGGCCATCAGGTTGCCGGCGGGCGGGCCCACCTGGGCTGCAGACGCCCAGAAGCCGCGCCGGTGGGGGTCGCCGTATTCGCTGGAAAGCAGCACGGCGCCGCCCCATTCGCCGCCGACTCCCACGCCCTGGGCGAACCGCAGCAGCACCAGGATGATCGGGGCAGCGATGCCGATGGTTGCGTAGCCTGGCAGCACGCCGATCAGGACGGTGGCCACGCCGATGATCATCAGGGTGGTCACCAGCACCTTCTTGCGTCCGATCCGGTCACCCAGGCGGCCGAATATGATGCCACCAACAGGCCGGGACACGTAGCCCACCGCATAGGTGGAGAAGGCCAGGATGGTGCCCGTCAGCGGATCGGATGAAGGGAAGAACACGAGGGGAAATACGACGGCGGCCGCAGCCGAGTAGACGGCGAAGTCGTACCACTCTAGGGCGGTGCCGGTCAGGCTGGCGGCGAAGGCCTTGTACAGGCCCTTGGGGTGAATCGGCTTGTCCGGACGTGGCGCTGTGCCGGAAGCCGGAACTGGGACGTTAGCCATGGGTGTTGTCCTCCACGAGATGTTTACGGTGACGCCTGTCACGCTGGCGTTAAATGTATACATTACGCATACTGGATGTACATTGGCCACCGTTTCCGGTTTCCAGTTTGTAAATTTCTCCAGCAGGACATGCAAAAGGATGGACAGAACATGACGACTCTGAGCTTCGAACTTCCCGACGGCAGCACCCGGACAGTCCAGGTCAGGCACCTCCTGAACGCCGGATATGCGGGGCGGGAGCAGGAGGAAGTGCAGGCACACATTGCCGAACTGGCTGAACTGGGCGTTCCGGGCCCCGCCACCACGCCGGCGCTCTACCCGGTCTCGCCGTACCTGGCGCAGCAGGTTTCCGAAGTCCGCGTGCAGCATGCCCGCACCTCCGGGGAAGCCGAATGGGCGCTGGTCATCACGGACGACGGCGTGCTGCTGACGGTCGCATGCGACCACACGGACCGCGAGCTTGAGGTCCATGGCGTGGCCTGGAGCAAGAACGCCAGCCCGGACGTCCTCGGCCGCAAGGCGTGGCGCCTGGAGGACGTGCGCGGCCACCTGGACCAGATCACGTTGAAGGGCTGGGTGGGGGAGGGTGACACCCCTGACACGCTGATTCAGGACAGCTCGCTGGAAGCCCTGCTGACGCCGGATTACTGGCTCGACGTGCTGACCGAGCGCGGCCTGAATGAGCCGGGGACGGTCCTCATTTCCGGCACCGTGGCCATGACCAGCGGCGTGAACCAGTTCGCCCGCAGCTGGAAAGTGGAGATGACAGATCCCGTGACCGGATCCACCGTGGATGCCCGGTACGTGGTGGAGCAGATGGCCGAGCCCATCGGCTGATTCCGCCGGGCGGGGGCACGCTGGGGATCGCAACTCCCGGTAGCATCATTGCTATGCCCACTGCGCTTGAAATGGCAGGTCCCATCCTGGAGATGATGACCTGGCTGTGCCTTCCGCCGGGGCTTGCCCTGTTGTTCTACTCGGGCATCCTTCGGCGGTTTGTGCACCCCTGGAACGTAGCGGAAGCGGTGGTCTACGCGGACGCTACCGGAACGGGCTTCCGCTGGTTTGACCGCAAGTTCCAGGTCCACCACGCGCCGATGTCGCCCTACGACATCAAGGACCTGGCCGTGGGCGACACGCTGCCGATCTACTACCACCCCAAGCGCCCCACGCAGTGGCAGACCGCAGCGCCCGAACCGGTGGGGCGGACCGCCGTCGTGCTTGGCCGCGTGCTCACCGGGATCGGTGCCGCGGCGTTCATCGCGGGCTTCCTGCTGCCGATGTTCTGACGTAGTGCGGCTGAATCAGCCGGCCAGCACCACGCCGATGCCGAGCGCGCCCAGCGCAACACCCGCAAAGGCGGTCCAGAGCACCGCGGACGTATCGGCGTCGACCTTTTCGCGCGAAATTCCCCGCGCGCTGGCGCCGTACCGCCGGCGCTGAGTCAGGTAGATGGCCGCCGCTGCGGCCACGGATACGGCGAAAAGCAGCAGGATGGGGAAGCCGTGGTGGGGCAGCCAGCGCAGGAAGATGGCGCTGACCGTCACCAGCGCCATCATGGTCCGGCCCCACGCCAGCGTGGTCCGCTCGGGCTGGAGCCCGGGATCCCCGTGCGGCCCGGGGTCCGGAAGCCTGGTGCGGACCACCGGGCTAACGCCAGAGGATAAAGACCAGGACGACGGCGGCAGCCAGTGCCCCCGCGCCGGCCAGCAGCGGCACAATGAGCGGCAGCGGGAGGGGAGTCTTGCTGCGCATGCTCCGTTCGACGCGGATCCAGCGCCCTGCGGCGCCGGCGCTCAGCAGCATGCCCAGGAGCAGGAGCAGTACCGCCAGGCTCTTGCGGACCGGTTCCGGGAACAGGTCCGAGGTGAAGGCCTCGATGGCGATGCCGCCGGCCAGAAGCGCCAGCGCCGTGCGGATCCACGCGAGGAAGGTTCGTTCATTGGCCAGCGTGAAGCGAGGGTCCGGCTCGGTGCCGCCGGGCAGCAGCCGTTCCGCGATTTTTCCGCGCGACGGCGGCACGGGGTCGTTGGGCGGCGTCTGGTTGCTGGGCACGGGGCCAGTTTAGCCTTTGGCGTCAGCCGGTCCTGGACGAGATCGAAACCACGGCGCTGATGAAAACCGGAAGCGCGGCGGCACTGATCAGCACTATCGCCCCGGCACCCACCCAAGCCGGCACTGTCCGGCGGGGCCGCGCGGATCTCAGCCAGGAAACCGGAACGACGCTCAGCCAGAGGAACACGAGGAGGGTCCCAAGGACGACGAGGACTGCGAACGGTGGAAACAAGATGGTACCAGCGAGCAACGGAACATAGAATTTAGCCGCTTCGGGGCCCCACAGCGGAAGGCGCTCACTCCACCAACCCGCCGCGGCAGCGACGACGGAGCCGTGAAGGAGGGCAAGTCCGGCATACAGTGCCACCGACAGCCAGCCGGGTCCAACAATGTTGAAATCGATGTTGTCCGCGCGCAGCGGATCCATCAAGGACCCTACCCACACGAGGAGGAGCAAACCGAACATCGGTCCGGCGAGACGTCCGCGTGGAAGCCAGCGGCGCACGAGGGGGAACAGGATCGCGGCAAGGAAGCCGGCCGGCAGGCCACCGAAGAACAGCAGGGCCATGGTCCCCCCAACGCTGGGAATTCCCACGAATGCCTGGGCCTCCGTTAGCCGGCCCTGTGCGGAAGCGGGGGATGTGTCCGCCAAAATGCGCATGACCAGCCGCCCACCGGGCCAGGCGGCAAGCAACGCCGAGACCAGTGCGGAAAAGGACACGACGTTTGCCCACCAGAAGAACCGGCGCAGCGCGCTCAGTTTCAGGTCAGTCCGGAACTCTTGCCCGCCGGTGCCCTTGGAGGGGTGGGGTCGTGAGGCGGATGGCTCACGGATGCTGCGGCCTCCCCACAGCACCACCACCAGCAGGCCAAGGAGCAGAAAAAGGGCGGACCCCACCACAACTATTGTGGCCATCGCTGATCACCATCCACATCCAAAGGATGGATCAATTGTGCTCCCAACCGCGGGTACGGGCTACCTCCGCTGGGCGTTTGCGAACGCTGTCACGTCGCCAGGGTCAGCCCGCGTTTCGCGGGGCAAACATGATCACAGCCACCCCGACCAGGCAGATGACGGAACCCGCGATGTCCCACCGGTCCGGCCGGAAACCGTCGAAGATCATTCCCCACGCCAGCGAACCAGCCACAAACACGCCGCCGTAGGCGGCCAGAATCCGGCCGAAATGGGCGTCTGGCTGGAGGGTGGCCACAAAACCGTAGAGGCCCAGGGCAATCACGCCCAGCCCTGCCCACCACCAGTCCTTGCCCTCACGGACTGACTGCCACACGAGCCACGCGCCGCCGATCTCGGCAGCAGCGGCCAGGACGAACAGCACAGTCGTTTTGGCGATCGCCACGGTTTCAGCAGGAATACTCACAGGCTCATCATGCCAGCCGGGAATGCGGCCACCCGGCGTGAGGTTGGGCCTTACATGCAACGCATCGGATTCCTTTCCTTCGGCCACTGGGGCCCCGGCCGGGGCTCCCGCACCAGAACCGCCGGCGAGGCCCTCCGCCAGGGCATTGAGCTGGCGGTGGCCGCCGAGGAACTCGGCATCGACGGCGCCTTCTTCCGGGTGCACCACTTCGCCCGTCAGCAGGCATCCCCCTTCCCGCTGCTGGCAGCCATCGCGGCCCGGACCAGCCGGATAGAGATGGGCACGGGCGTGATCGACATGCGCTACGAAAATCCGCTGTACATGGCCGAGGAAGCCGCCGCCACGGATCTGATCAGCGGCGGCAGGCTGCAGCTGGGCATCAGCCGTGGTTCACCCGAGCCCGCCCGGAACGGGGCCGCCGCCTTCGGCCACCAACCGGCGGAAGCGGAGACCGCCGCAGACATGGCCCGCCGGCACACAGCCCAGTTCCGGCACGCCATCAGCGGCGCCGGCGTGGCCGAGGCGGACCCGCGTTACGCCGGGGGAGCCATCGGCCTGTTGCCGGTCCAGCCACAGTCGCCGGGCCTCGCAGAGCGGATCTGGTGGGGCGCCGGAAGCCGCAGCACCGCCGTGTGGGCGGCCGGCCTGGGCATGAACCTGATGAGCTCCACCCTGCTCACCGAGGACACCGGCGTCCCCTTCGACCAGCTGCAGGCGGAGCAAATCCAACTCTTCTGGGACGCCTGGGCAGCGGCAGGCCACAGCCACCAGCCGCGGGTCTCCGTCAGCCGGAGCATCCTGCCAATCGTGGACGACGAGGACAGCAGGTATTTTGCGGGCAGTGCGCTGCGGGACAGCCGGGACCAGGTGGGCGTCATCGACGGCCTGACGGCACGCTTTGGCAAGACCTATGCGGGTGCTCCGGATGTCCTGGCCGACCAGTTGGCAGCCGATGCCGCGGTCCAGGCCGCGGACACCCTGCTGGTGACAGTGCCCAACCAGCTGGGCGTTGACTTCAATGCCAAAATGCTGGGAAACATCGCCCGGTACATTGCGCCCGCCGTCGGCTGGACCCCGGCCCATTCCTGATTCGGCGTAATTTCCGCTGGGTGATCCGCCCGGAAGGGAATATCCTGAGAAGGTACGGGCCGCGGTGGCCCGGCTATTTGTCACGGCCTAGAGAGGCTTACCATGTCCGAAAAGCTCCACCTGACACCGGAAGATGAGTTCCCGGAAGATCTTTCCACCGTTCCGGACCGGGAACTGCAGGTTCTGGACAGCCAGGTGCAGCGTCAACTGGACTATGAGTACGTGGCCGAGGGGGAGCCGAACCCGGAGACGGAGTTCAGGCACCACGACCTCGATGAGGAATTCGAAGATCGGGACAGCCGCTGACCCGGGAACCATCCGCAAGCCACAGCCGTTAGGCTTGTAGCGGGCTTGGGGGGCTAAGGCCCCAACATTACTGCGTGACTGCGGAACGGTCAGGAGAGAGAAATATGGCTCGCGCCGCTTTAGGTTTGACTGCATGATCCGGCTACGTCAGCTGGCACAGGCGGCTTCCGTACTGACAACGCCATTGGCACCGGAAGACATTCTGGCGCTCTTTAATCCTGTTTTCTCCGCGCGCCAGCTGCGTGGAGTGGTGACCCGTGTGGTCCAGGAAACGGCACAGTCGGCCACCATCTTCTTCCGTCCCGGCCGCGGCTGGCATTCCCACCTGGCTGGTCAGTGGGCGCGCATCGGTGTTGAGCTGGACGGCGTCCGCCACTGGCGCTCTTATTCGCTGAGCGCCCCCGCCGGCAAGGACCCGGCCATCACCGTCACCGACGTCGGCGCTGTTTCCGGAACCCTGGTCCGGACCACGAAACCGGGCGACGTCCTTTTCCTGGCACCCCCGCAAGGCGACTTCGTCCTGCCTGAGCACCCCAGGCCGCTCCTGATGGTCACCGCCGGCAGCGGCATCACTCCGGTGATGTCCATGATCCGCACGCTTGTTCCCCGCCGCCCGGATGCCGACGTCGTCCTGGTGCATTCAGCCCGCACCCCCGGCGACAGCCTCTTCCGCGAGGAACTCGCCGAACTGGCTGACCAGTTCCCCAACTTCCGGCTGGCCCACTGGTACACCGGCGAACAGGGCCGGATGGACCTGACCAACACGGCCGAGCTCGATGAGATCTGCCCGGACTGGAAGGAACGGGCCGCTTACGCGTGCGGCCCGGACAGTTTCCTGGACGACGCCGAGGCCCTGTGGAAGCAGGCGTCCCTCACCGCCGGTGCCCCCGGCTCCGATGTTGCGCTCGCCGGCGATCCCGGCAACCTCATGATTGAGCGGTTCAACACCACCTTCGCCGGGGGTGTTGGGCACGACGGCGGCCTGGTCACCTTTGAGGCGTCGGACCGGGAAGTTGACGCCGACGGCGATACTCCGCTGCTCGACGTCGGCGAAGACGCCGGGGTGCTGATGCCCAGCGGCTGCCGGATGGGAATCTGCCACAGTTGCCTGACTCCGCTCCTGGCCGGACAGGTCCGTGACCTTCGCACGAATGAGGTCCACGGCGAACCCGGCCAACTAATCCAAACGTGTGTCTCGGCAGCCGCCGGACCCGTCAACCTCGAACTCTGAGGAGCAATACCGCATGTCAGTAGTTTCAGAAAGCAAGAAAGTCTCAGAAAGCACCGCCCCCACCGGAGCGGCAAAGACGCGCCCCGGAGCGCTGGCCGAGTCCGGCAGCCCCCTGGTCCGCCCTCCTGCCGCCGCGCACCTTACTGACGAACAGGTGGCTGAGCTGGGCCGCGAACTCGACGCGATCCGCGACGAAATCCTGGCCAAGCGCGGCGCCTCCGACGCCGCCTACATCCGCCGCATGATCAAGATCCAGCGCGGGCTGGAGATCTCCGGCCGCGCGGCACTGCTGGTCAGCAAGAACAAGGCAGCCTGGGTCACCGGCACTACGCTGCTGAGCTTCGCCAAGATCCTGGAAAACATGGAACTCGGCCACAACATCCTCCACGGGCAGTGGGACTGGATGCGGGATCCTGACATCCACTCCACCACGTGGGAGTGGGACTTCGTCACCCCGTCGCGCGCCTGGCAGCACACGCACAATGACCTCCACCACCGCTGGACCAACGTCGTAGGCAAGGACAACGACGTCGGGTACAACCTCCTCCGCATGGACGAGAACCAGCCGTGGCAGCCCCACAACCTGGGCAACCCGCTGTACAACGCCATCCTTTCCCCGCTCTTCGAATGGGGCATCGCCATCTACGACCTTGAGCTTGCCGAGTACCAGGCAGGCAAGAAGTCCAAGGAAGCGCTCGTCAAGGACCTCAAGGCTTTGGGCCGCAAGGTGGTCACCCAGTTCACCAAGGACTACGCCGCCACTCCGGCCGTCGCCATGCTGACCGGTTCCGGCAAGCAGGCGCTCTACGGCACCCTGACCGCCAACGCCGTCCGCAACGTGTGGGCACACGCCGTGATCTTCTGCGGCCACTTCCCGGAAGGCACCGACACCTTCACCGAGGAAATGGTGGAAGGCGAAACCCGCGGTGACTGGTACGTCCGCCAGATGATCGGTTCCGCCAACATCTCCGGTTCCAAGTTCATGCACCTGATGACCGGCAACCTGTCGCACCAGATCGAGCACCACCTCTTCCCGGACCTGCCGTCCAACCGGTACGCCGAGGTTGCTCCGCGGGTCCGCGAGATCTGCCAGCGTTATGGCCTGAAGTACACCACGGGTCCGCTGCTGAAGCAGGTGGGATCGTCCTGGGCGAAGGTCTTCAAGCTGGCGCTGCCGGGCAAGGCCGCCAAGGGTTGAGCTGACTGAGCCTTAAGAGTGGAAGGGCCAGGCAAAAACCCCTGGCCCTTCCACTCTTTTTTGTTATCCGGTCTGCTTCTTCAGGAAGGCGAGCAGGGCTTCGTTGACTTCCGCAGCGTGCGTCCACAGCAACCCGTGCGGGGCGCCGTCGATCTCCACGTACTCCGCTGACGGCAGGGCCTTGGCGAACCGGCGGCCGGTGACGTCGATGGGGAGAATGTTGTCCTCCGTGCCGTGGACAATCAGCGCGGGGACATCGATCCGGGGGATGTCGCCGCGGAAGTCGGTCAGCCAGGTGGGCTGCGCGGCGACTGATGCGGCGGCGCCGGCTCCTGCGGCGATTTTCCAGCTGGCGTCCAGGACTTCCTGGCTGAGCCGCGGCGTGCCCAGGAACGTGTCCGAGTTGTAGAAGTTCTTGAAGAATTGCGTGAAGAACGCGTACCGGTCCGCGGTGACGGCTTCGGTGAGCCCGTCAAAAACGTCCTGGGGTACGCCTTCCGGGTTGTCCCCGGTTTTCAGGACGAACGGTTCCAGCGATCCGAGGAACACTGCGCGGGCCACCCGGGCGGAGCCATACGTGCTCAGGTAGCGGGCAACCTCGCCGGTACCCATGGAGAAGCCCACCAGCACGGCGCTGTTGACGTCCAGCGATTCCAGGAGGGTTTTGAGGTCGGCGGCGAACGTGTCGTAGTCGTAGCCGCTGGTGGTCTTGCTGGACTTGCCAAAGCCGCGGCGGTCGTAGGTGATCACGCGGTAGCCGGCCTCCAGAAGGGCAGTGGTCTGCTTTTCCCAGGACGATCCGTCCAGCGGGTAGCCGTGGATCAGGACAACGGGCTGGCCGCTCCCGTGGTCTTCGTAGTAGAGCTCGGTATCGGTGCTGTTCTCGGTTCCAACGGTGACGAATGCCATCTCGGCGGTCCTTTCGAATCTTCGGGATCAGTTTCGGGCGCAAGCAAAAGGCAGCACCCGGCATTCCCTACTCTAGGGACCGCCCGCCGGGGCACCAAGGATCTGGCTACTGGGAGGGTTGGGGCAGCTCGCAGCCGACCTGCGGGTTGACGCCCATGTAGTTCAAGGGCCCGGCGACGATGGTCACGGCCACCGTTCCCGCCGCGGCGCAGGACCCTGGAGCCCCGCCGAAATAGCCGCGCTGCCAGGCGGCGATTCCTCCGATGATCAGCCAGATGACAATCAGTGCTCCGAGAAACTTCATGGTGTCCTCCCATGGCGTGGCCTGTGCGTTCAAGTATGCGCCGATAACCCGAATCCAGACAGGACGCTCTCTCACTTAATGTCGCCTAATCCGGATCGCTCTCTCACTTTCTTGAGGAGAGTGAGAGAGCGTCCCAGGTATTCCTGCGTTAAGTGAGAGAGCGTCTGGACGGGGCTAGGGGTGGGGCTAGGGGCGGGCGCCGAAGCCGCCTCCGCCGCCCGGGCCCTGTGCTGCGGTGTACTCGCCGGCCGTCACGGTGCCCACCTCATCGGCGCCGTCCAGGGAACCCTGGCCCACCCCGGCGCTGACCGTGGCCGTGCCGCCGGTGTAGACGGTGTACTCCTCACCCTCGGTGATCGCTGCCGAGGAGAACACGAGCGACGCCGTCGTCTTGGTGGTCACGAAGGCACCCACCACAGTGCCGCTGGAGTCAGCGATCTGCACCACTGTGCCCGCCGGAACGGCTGAGCCGAGCGTCACCTGCACGCCGGACTGCGTCGAGGAGGTGCCCGGCGTGACCACCATGCCCACGCTTCCGGCCGCAGCAACAGTGCCGCCGGTGACGGTCAGCTCGCCGTTGACGTCCAGCGCCCCGTTGCCGGAGTTGGTGGGGCCGTTGACCACCACGGTGCCGCCGGAGATGCTGGCGTTGCCGTTGGAGTCCAGCCCGTCGCCCTGGGAGTTGATGGTCAGCGAGCCGCCGGTGACGTCCACGGTGTAGTCGCCGACGGCCATCTCGCCGCCACCGCCCATCCCGGCACCGGAAGTGGAGGTGGTGGACCCGCCCGAGGCGTTCACGCCGTCGTCGTTCGCCGTGACGTTGGCTGTGCCGCCGGACATCACGATGTGCTGGGCTTCCAGGCCTTCCTCAGACTCCTCCACGGTGGTGACGCCGCCGGCGATGGTGAGGGTGTTGAAGGCCTTGATGCCGTCGTCGGCCGCGCTGACGTTGAGGGTTCCGCCGTTGATGAGGACCCAGCCGCGGCCTTCGTCCTCCTCGTTGTCGGACGTGAAGCCGTCGTCGCCGGCGGTGACCTGGTAGGCGCCGTCGAGCAGGACCGCGTAGTCCTTGCCCACGATGCCGTCGTCCGTGGCGTCCACGGTGACGTTGCCGGCGGCCAGCACGAGGCCGTCCTTGGAGGAGATGCCGTCGTTGAAGTTGCCGTCCACGGTCAGAGAGCCGGTGCCGGCGATGGTCAGGTCTGCCTGGGAGTAGAAGGCGGCGTTCGGGGCGTCCTCGGCGGTGTCCGTGTAGGTGGAGTCGTCGCTCAGGGAGTTGGACGTGCCGTCCTCCAGGAACACGATGGCCTCGTTGGCGTTTTGCACCACAAACGGCGAGCCGGTGGAGCTGGAAATGTCGGCACCGTCCAGGATGATGCGCACCACGTCTTCCTCGCCGGCGGCCACCATCACCTGGCCGTCGGACAGCGATCCGCTCAGGCGGTAGGTGCCGGCCGCGCTGATGGTGACGGTGTCGCCGTCGACCGTTACAGCGTCCGACGACGAGCCGGAGGCTACTTTGCTGGCGCCGTCCGCCAGTGTGACGGCTACTTCGGCGGCCGCGTCCCAGGTGAGGTCGTCGGCGTCGTAGTGCGTGTCGGCGGCGAGGGTGTCCAGCGACACCGCGGCCTGGGCGGTTCCGGACGTGGTGGATGAGTTGGAACTGCCGGACGAGTTGGAGGTGGTTCCGGTGATGGACGTGCTGGTGCCGGCGGCGGAGCAGCCGGCCAGGCCCACGGCGAGGGCGAGGGCGGTGACGGACAGGGCGGTGCGGAAGCGGTTCATGGTGTGTTCCTTCGAAATTTGTGGGGGAGTGGGTCAGGCGGCGGGGCGGAGGTTCATGGTGCGGCGGAGGGTCCGGTTCCAGCGGTTGGCGGGCAGGTCCGGGCAGAGTGCCGCCATGCCGGTGGCGAACTTGGAGATCCTGGAGGGCCGGATGCCGTGGGCCCAGAGGTGCCGGTCCAGCGGGCCGGACGCCGAGCCGGACTTGGTTTCGAGGATCACCGCGCCGTCCAGGACCCAGGCCTGTTCGCCAGGGCGCTGCCAGGTGACGTTGGTGTCGATGGTGGCCCGGCTGCCGGATTCCGGCAGGTAGAGCGTGGTGCGGTGGTAGCGGGTTTCGAGGACCGGCCCGAGGGATCCGGCGGGCGCTCCGCCCACGGCCGTCGCAAGGGTTTCTTGGACGTAGTCCAGGCCTTCCGCCGTCAGCCGGGACCTGTCCGCGAGCTCGTAGGGGATGCGTTCCTTGACGGTGGCTTCGCGGGCGCCTTCGGTTTTGACCTCCAGGAAGCTGATGGCGCTGTCAACGTAGGTCCTGGTGCGGACCTTGTAGCGGCGGCGCCGGCCGTGGGCGGCGAGGAGGTAGCTGTCCAGCTGTGCGGTGTCGAAGTAGACGGAGTCGTAGGCGAAGCAGTGGGAGCCGTCCATCTCCAGGACCCGGACCTCGGCGTCGAACGCGGCCAGGAGCTCCTGGGCCAGGTCCTCGGGGACCACGTATTTGCGGTCCACCCGGGTCTGCAGCGCGGCTTCGGCGTTCAGTTCCTCCAGCCCCACGGCCGGCAGTCCGCTCAGGCTGTTCACGACGCCGGCGCCTGCGGGGGCGTTCAGGCAGCACCTGCCGAGGCGTGGATGGGAGCGGACGACGCCGGTTCGGTTCCGTCGGCATCGGTTGTCACCACAGGTGCGGGTACCTGCGGCAGCGGCTGGGATGACGCGTAAGGTGCCGGTACTGCGTGCCGGGGTGCCGCCGTCGTGATGGTTGAGATGGTGGCGTGGGCTGCGGGCTGGACGACGCGGGGGCTGTAGGCGTAGCGGACGTCCACGATGGTTTTGTCGTTGACGAGGTCAAGCTCCTGGACAGTGGCGGAGTGGACCTTGCCGTGCAGGACTTCCTCGAGCCGGGCGTACAGGTCGCCGTCCTCCGCCAGGGCCCGGTCCAGGATGACCGTCTGGTGCCGGTGCGCGGGCAGCACACGGGGGTGGTCGCCGACGAACATCACCAGCAGGATCAGGCCCATCAGGGAGGCGGTGAGCCACACGGGCTCGATGCCGAGGCCCGCGATGAGGCCCAGCGCCAGGGCCGAGAAGTAGTAGGCCACCTCGTGCTGGGCCAGCTCGGTGGAGCGGAGCCGGATGATGGACAGGACGCCGAAGAGGCCAAGTCCCAGGCCGAGTCCGGCAGCTGAGCCGGACAGGGCGGTGGCCACGGCCAGGACGCCCACGTTCATGCCCAGGTACGAGACCACCAGGTCGCGGCGGCGGTGGCGGCGGAGGTAGAGGACGAACGTGAGGATGCTGATGGCCGCGAGGTCTGCGGCGATGAAAATGAGGGAAGTCATCGGGATTCTCCGGAATCTGTTGGTGGGCTGTTCTCTACCGTCCCGGGCGATACTGTGCAGGTGCTGTGACGGAACCCAGGTCCGAATATGAGTGCCGGCCGGGCGCTCCACAGTATTTTCCCGGGGCGTCATGCAGCCGCCGTTCCTCCTGGCGGATTTCGATCGATAGGATCAAACCCGTGCTCCGACTCAAACGCCTTGCGGTTTTCTGCGTGTTCGCGATCTGCGTCGTCACCGCGTTGGCATTCTGGGCACGCGGACAGTCCGGCGCGGACGCCCGGGGAGTTCTCCTTCCGCCGCCCCGGTCAGAGGCGAAACTCGAAGCGCCGCCCGCCGGCCTCACTACTGCCGTGAATGTCACCCGGAACGCGGACGCCGAGTGGCTCATCCAGGCCGCCGCACTAACCGGCATACCCGCCCGTGCGCTTCGGGCATACGTGGGTGCGGCCGGCGCGGCCAATCACTCCGCTCCGGGATGCGGGATCGGCTGGAATACGGTGGCGGCGATCGGCTTCGTGGAGTCCGCCCACGGAGCCTATGGCGGCGGGAGCCTGTCTCCCGCAGGGCAGGCGAGCGGGCCAATCATGGGCCCGAGCCTGGACGGTAACGGATTTGCCGCCATCGCTGATACAGACGACGGCGTCCTGGACGGCGACGCTCGCTGGGACCGCGCCGTAGGACCCATGCAGTTCATTCCCTCCACCTGGGAGCTTGCGGGACTTGACGGGAACGGTGACGGTGAAGCGGATCCCTTCAACATCGACGATGCCGCCCTCAGCGCGGCCGGGTACTTATGCGCCCATGGCCGCGACCTCACCGCCGCGAACGGATGGGTTGATGCCATCTACTCCTACAACCAGTCCGATTCCTACGTGGACCAGGTGCGCCACCAGGCCACCTCCTACGCCGAGAAGACGGGCACCACCGGATAAGGCCTCGGCTACCGGCGCAACGTCCCGGGCTGGTGGCCGCGGCTCGGGTCCAGAGCCTGATCCTCAGCCTCCCGTCCGGCGCGCCTGGCCGTGCGCCGGGAAAAGAGAAAGCGCTGCTGCACCACGTAGCTGACGGTCAGGAGGGCGATTTCAGCAAGGATCTTTGCTGGCAGGGCGGCCACGGAGAGTGAGTCCACGGCCGAGATGAGGCCATAATTGGCGGCGAGGAGAACAAGAACCAGGCCGAAATAGCGCAGCCCGGCAGCCGCGGCAGGCCTGTCCCGGCCGTGCTGGAACACCATGCACCGGTTGACCAGGAAGTTCACCGCGGAGCTCACGGCCCGGGCCCCCACCACGGCCAGCAGCAGTGAGTCGGTCACCATGGTCAGGAGCAGGAACACCGCGGTGTCCGCGAGGAACGCGGTGAAGGAGGACGCCAGGAACTTCAGCAGCGGGGCATAGATCCGGACCGAATCCGCCACCGGCCGGAAATGGGACCCCGAATTGTGGTCCAGATAGACCGTGGCGATGTCCACGGTGGTGATCGCATAGCCGGCCTGCTTGGCTTCGAGCAGCAGGTTCAGTTCGTACTCGTAGCGGTCGCCGCGGACGGACCGCAGCCACGGAAGCATGGCTGCCGGGTAACCGCGGAGGCCTGTCTGGGTGTCGGAAATGCGCTCGCCGGTGGCCAGCCTGAACAGCAGCCGGGTGGCGCTGTTGCCGAATTTGCTGCGGGCCGGGACGTTGCCGGTGAAGTTCCGCGTACCCAGCACCATGGCGGGAGATCCGGGCTGTACCGCCGCCGCCACGCGGAGGATGTCCACCATGGTGTGCTGGCCGTCGCTGTCGGCACACACCACGGTCCTGCCCGGGAAGTGGTCGGCGATGAATCCGAACCCGGTCTTCAGTGCGAAGCCCTTTCCCTGATTGCAGGAATACCCGATGACGTGGCACCCAAGGGCCTTGACGCCGTCGAACACGGCCTTGTACTCCGGCCCGCTGCCGTCATCAACCACCACCACAGTGGCCCACGGCTCGGCGTCGCGGATGGAACGGATCAGGGCGGGCAACTGCTGGTCCGGCTCGTAGGCCGGGATCAGGATGATCATGGCCGACCCTCTTCCGCGATGTAGAGGATGTCGGAGGTGCCGCGTTCCTTGTTCTCGCCCAGCGGGTTGTTCACGAGCTCGCCGTTGAAGTACATGGTGGAGGATCCGCCGCCGTCGAGGTTGTACGCGGTGGTGGCACCGAGGCCTTGCATGATTTCGGCCAGCCCGGTCATGGTCACGCCGGCGCTGTAGCCGGGGCTGCGGCCGTCCACCACCACAAACACCAGGTGGTTTTCGTCGATGATCCCGACGGCGGTGCGCGGCTGTTCGCCCTGGATGGAGTGGTTGCCGAAGTTGGTGTCCACCTCCACGTCCTCGATGCCGGCGGCCACTTCGCCGTTGTCCAGCAGGGAGGGCCCGAAGGAGAGGGTGTTCCAGACGCCGTCGGCCAGCAGCTGCTCGGCGGTGGTGGCGGTTTCGTCGTAGACCTTGACGGTGCCGTCGCGGTAGAAGGCCAGGCCCTGGCGGGCGCCCTCGTCGCGGAACACCACGCCGTTGCGGATCACGATGCCGGTGTCGCGGAAGCCGTAGTAGTCGCCGTTGATGGCGAAGATCGCGTTGTTGGCTTCGGCGATGTCCGACGTGGTTTCGGTGATGTTTTCGCCGAAGCTGTTGTTGGCGAACGCGGACTGGAGGGTGGTGGCGTCGTCGAGGACGACGTCGGCGACATAGTAGGTGATGGTGCTGTCGTCGCTGCCGGTGGTCACCGTGGAGATGCTGATGTTGGAGCTGTCAGACACGTAGGACGTGTCCGTGGTGACCGCGGTGGCGGCGGAATCAGGGGTGGTGTCCGCCGTCGTGCTCTGGCTGGTGCCTGTTTGGCTTGCCTGGTACGCCGAGACGTCCGAGATTTCCACGTGCTGGATCACAAAGCGGTCCAGCGCCCAGGCCGTGGCACCTCCTGCGGAAAGCGTCAGGGCCACGGCCCCGGCGACGACGGCGCGCCGGACACGGCTGCCCTTGCGTTGTTTGTTCTTGAGAGGAGTCATGCCTCATGTGTAGGCAGCCAAGCTATCGCTTCGATTTGGCGAAGGTGTGCTTCGCCTGTGAAAGGGGACTGACCTTCTCTACGGCCACGTGCCTCCAGACGCCTGGGCCGGCAATTAGCGCCGGCGCGGGCCGGCGCGAGGGTACGGCTTACTGCCGCCGTTGCGGTGTCGACTGCTGGCGGGCGGGGGCATCCGCCGGGCAGAGCCGCAGTGCGAGCTCCTGCAGTTCCTTGGGGTGGAACGGCTTGGTCAGGTAGGCGGCAGCGCCGGAGGCCATTCCGGCCAGGATGTCGTCCTCCTCGGACCTGGCCGTGAGGAACAGCATGGGAGCAGTGCTCAAGGCACGGATTGCCCGGGCTACGACGTGCCCGTCCATGTCCGGCAGGCCAAGGTCCAGGGTGATCAGCGCAACCGAGGGTTCAGTGGCCGCGGCAATTCCTTCGGCGCCGTTGGCGACCGAACGAACGGAAAAGCCTGCGCTGGTCAGGACCACGGTGACCAGGCCGCGGATGTCGTCGTTGTCCTCGATGACAAGACAAATGCGTTTTGTTTCCATGAAAGCCCCTCAGCCAGCTTTGCCACCAGTGTACGGGGCGAGTGGGGCGAGGAGCGTCATTATGACGCACGCCGTAAACCGCACGCCGGCCACGTCAGCGGACACCTCGTTGAGCCCCACTGCAGCGGGCCGGTTCAGCCGTCGTAGTGCGTCCGGGCCGGCCCCTGGTCCAGCGCATTCACCACGGCTGCGGCGACGATATGCAGCTTGGAATTACGGGTGCTGGACGCCGCTTTGAGGAGCTCGAACGCGTCCTGCTGGCTGCACCGGTTCTGGGCCATGATGATGCCCACCGCCATGTCGATCACCGTTCGTGATTCGAGGGTGGCACGCAGATGCGCCGCAGTCTCGCTGTAATGCGCGAAACGCACCGCAAGCCGCAGGGCCAGGGAGGTCTGGCGGACGAAGTCCTCGGCAGCCGTCAGGACGCGGCCTTCGAAGCGGGAGGCCCGGTGGGAGTAGAGGTGCAGGGTGGCTTTGGTTTCCCCCTCCAGCCGGAACGGGATGGCCAGGACTGACCGGATGCCTTGGTCCAGGACGGCTTCGCAGTATTCGGGCCAGCGCGCTTCGTCTTTCACGTCAGCGACATGGACCGTCACCTGCTCCAGCGAGGCAGCCATGCCCGGGCTTTGCTCGGACTGGCATTCAATCTGGCCGACAGCGCGGGCAGCGGCGCCGCTGCTGGCAATGGTGGCCGCCTTGCGCTGACGCAGGAGAGTGATGCCGCACAGCACTTCGTCGCCGGGTTCGGAAAGGGTGCTGGCCGACACCCGGGCAAGCTCATCCAGGAACTCCTCCACGTCGGAGCTGTTGAGGAGTTCTTCGTGCAGGTGCTCGGTGATTGATGTAGCTGTTTTTGCTGTTGACTCGCTGGCCACGGTTCTTAGTGCCATTCGCTCAGGTCAAACGAACCGGTAACCCTCCGCATCACCCTGCCGCAGTGGCAAAAGGGTGGCGACGGTCGCTGGATCGACGAACTGTCCAACGGCCTGCTGCTAAACCGATATCCAGAAGTATATACAGGCCAGAGCCTTGGGAAGCGCCACCAGGCGGCCAGGCCAGGGAGGACTCAAGGACTACCTGCTTATTGTGCGGGTGGCACCGCCGGAGGATCCGGCAGTGAGGCCTCTGGGCTTGAAACTCCAAGGAGTGGGACGGGTTCCCGAGCGCCCGCACGAACAGTCCCTGCGCATCGGACACCTCACGCCTCGTCGGCCAAAACTGAGTACCCTGCCCCTCATCCAAGAGGTCGTGGCCGGGGAGACCCGCAAAAGTCCAGTACTGCTACGCGTTGTTGGGATCACCCGCGCCGGGAAGTATGGGCGTCATCGATCAGCCGGAAGCAAGGTCCCTTAGTGGTTCCCGATGGCTGTGCGTCTCAGCAAACGGTCTTAACCCCCAGCCCAAAGGAGTCTCACTCATGCGCAAAATGACCAAGAAGAACAAGGTCCTGGCAGCAGCCGGTGCCCTGGCACTGGTAGCAGGCGGCGGCGGCGCCGCCTACGCCTACTGGACCACCACCGGTGAGGGCTCAGGCGAAGCGACCAACTCGGAAGGCGGCGGCACCGTCACCCTGCACGCCGACTTCGACGGCGGCCTCACCCCCGGAGACGTCCGCTCGGTTTCGTACACGGCTGACAACGCCGACCCGAACACCAGCACCAAGGTGGGGGTCCTGACCGCCAGTGTGACCACGGACGTCGCGGGCTGCCTTCCGGCCTGGTTCGACGTCACCGCGGAAACCAGCAACACCACTGTGGACGCGGACTCGGCCGGCACCTCTGTGGGCAGCGGAACCCTTACGTTCAAGGACAGCGCAACGGAGGACCAGAGCGCCTGCAAGGGCTCCGTCGTCACCATCACCGTCGGCAGCGTCTAAATACAGTCTTCGCCGGCGGGGAGGAGCAGAACCTCCCCGCCGGCGAATTCCACCTCCTCCCGCCCATTGCAGAACAGGCCAGAAGGGCTGAACGTGCAGAAATATTCTGGGTACTTCCGCACAGTCATGCGAAGAACCACCACCGCAGCGAAGGTGCTGCTGGTGGGTCTTGTGGTGATGCTCGTTTCGGCGGGCACCATCTTCGCGGCCAGCCAGGGCGGGAGCCAGGGCAACAACACCAAGGGCGTCACCATCCAGGTGAATCCCTCCAGCCGGACGGTTGACCGGGGCGACCCGGTCAGCTATTCGGTGTCCCTGACCTCCACCAACGGTTTCAGCGGTGGCGTCACCCCCACTGTTTCGGGACTGCCGGCCAGTACGACGGCGGCCTTCGCCCCGGCGTCGGTGACGCTGGGTTCCGGTAAAACCGCCACAGTGGTGCTCACCGTAACGACGTCGGCCACCACACCGGAGGGCAAGTCGGACCTGATTATTGCCACCGCGGCCGGCGCAAGCCAGGCTGCCGGCGTCGTGGTCCAGCTCTTTGTCCAGTCGTCCAAAAAGACCTTCAGCATTTCCGGGAATCTGGGCACGCAGCTCACGCCGGGCGCCAAGATTCCGCTGAATCTTTCCTTCTCCAACCCCAACAACAAGGGCCTGGCACTGTCCAGCCTGTCCGTCGCCATCACCGGCATCACCCGGACGCAGGCTGCCGTTGCGGCGGGGCTCCCCTGTACAACGGCGGACTACGTGGTGACCAATTACAGCGGGGCCTATCCGCTCACGGTTCCTGTGGGGTCCAAAACGCTCCAATCGCTCAACCCGGATTCGGCACAGTGGCCCCAAATCGCCATGCTGGATACGGCACTGAACCAGGACGGCTGCAAGGGCGCCACGCTCCAGCTCGCCTACTCCGGAGCAGGGGAGGGGAACTGACATGACCGCCACACCGGAAAAGACGTCCCGACGGCTGGCTGCCAAGACTGCGGCAGCAACCATCACCCTCTGCCTCGCCACGGGAGTGGGCGGAGCGTACGCCTACTGGGCCACGGTGGGTGCCGGATCCGGTGCCGCCGCCAACGGCACCATGGTCACCGTCACCGTGGAGGCCCTCGTGGCGGGCGACAGCCCGCAGAACACCCTTGTCCCGGGCGGCACCGCCGATGTTGCCGTCCGGGCACACAACCCCAACGGCCACGCCGTGCAGGTCTACGCCATCCGCGGCAACGGGGCTGTGACGGCGGTCGGCAACCCCGCGGGCTGCCCCGCCGCCGGAACCGGCGTGACTTTCGTTGAACCTGCCGTTCCGCTGGCACCGACAGTGAGTATTCCGGCGAATTCGTCCGTGCTGATCACCCTGCCGGGCGCCGCCGCCATGTCCACGGCGTCGTTGTCAGGCTGCCAGGGCGCGACGTTCAGTCTGCCCGTCACGTTGGAGGCACGGAAATGAACCGCCCCATCCAGATCCTGCCCCACGTGCAGCCGCCGCGGACGCGCCGGAAGGCCCGCATTGCCAGCGTTATGGCTGCGGCACTCATCATTTCCTGGGGCGCCCCGGCGGCCAACGCCTACTGGCAGACCCTCAGCAGCAACAACGGCGGCGCCAGGGCCGATGCCATCCTTGCCGTGGCCGCACCGACAGCGTCCGCTTCGGCAGATGCCGCCTCCGTCAGTTGGGCCCAAAGCACGACGGCGGCGGGCCGGCCGGTCTCCGGTTACACCGTTGCCCGCTACTCCTCAACGACCGGCGGCACCAAAGTTGCCGCCGGGGGCGGCTGCGCGGGAACCGTTGCGGCTTTGGGCTGCAGCGAGGCTGCACTGCCCGCCGGCACCTGGTACTACACCGTGACCCCTGTGCTCGCAGCATGGGCGGGGCCGGAGTCTGCCCGCAGCGGCGGAGTGGCCGGGGATTCGGCTGCGCCGATTGCGCCAACGGTAAGCGCTCCGGGGATCGTGAACACGTTGAACGTAAGCAACGTCAACGTCGACGTCACCGCTGAGGCAGGGGCGTCCGTGAGGGTTACAGTTGCCGATGCGCCGCCGGTTGGGACACCGCAACAGACACTCACCCAGAACCTGACGGCTAATGGCTCCGTTCAGACGATTAGCTTCAACCTCTCCACGTTTAGCAACGGAACCATCGCGTACACGGCAATGGCCACAGACGCTGCCGGCAACGAGAGCACTCCAGGCGCCGCAACGTCGACAAAGGACACGGTGGCGCCGACAGCCAGCTTCAGGCTCCAGACAGGCCCGGTGGCTCAAAAAAACGTTGCCGGTCGGGCGGATCAGGACGACCAGATCATCATCACTTTCTCCGAACCCATGAATCCGGCGTCGATCTGCAGCGCATGGACCAGCCCAACGCCGGCGGTTCTGAAGAACGCCGGAATCCAGGTCAGGATCGAGCCGAACAGGACCCTCAAGGTCGTCGTGCCTTCGACGGTCTGCCCGACTTTCACCTTGGGGACCGCGGTATTAGGCGGGGCGTTCTCCACCGGAACCACTGATCTCGTGTTTGCCGGAGGAGGAAACAACGCTACCGCGCTAGCGTGGACCAGCACCGCCACTTCGAGTACCTTGACGATCACCCTCGGGCCGGACAGCGGTGCTACCAGGGCGGTAGTGTCCGGGGCTGTGCAGTCGACGTTCACATCTGTTGAAGGGCCCAAAGACGCAAACGGAAATCCGATCTCTCTCTCGCCGATACTGGGCGCGGCGTCTAACTTCTAACACCCCTCAAACCAGCGCCAGCCTCCGGCTCCCTTCCCGGAGGCTGGCGTTGTGCTGCGACTTGTGGGCAGAATGAAGCACACGTTGGCGCTGCCGACAGTGGACCCGAGACCAGCCGGCAGGGACGCCGTGGAGGGACAGGAACATGACCAGACTCCTCATCATCGGGCCGCCGGGCTCGGGGAAAGGCACCCAAGCGGTGCAGATCGCCACGCACTTCCGCATTCCGACCGTATCCACGGGCGAAATCTTCCGGAACAACGTCAGCCACGAGACGCCGCTGGGCGTAGAGGCCGCCAGGTATCTCGACGACGGCGCTTTTGTCCCGGACCATCTCACCAACGCCCTGGTCAAGGACCGGCTCCTCGACGCCGATCTGCAGCCCGGTTTCCTGCTGGACGGATACCCCAGGACAGCTCCCCAGGTCATGGAACTGGACAACATACTGGCGTCCCAGGGCCACCGCCTCGACGCCGTGGTGGAACTCCGCGCACCGGATTCCGAACTGGAGCAACGGATGCTGCGGCGGGCCAAGGAACAAGGCCGGAAGGACGACACCATCGATGTGTTCCGGCACCGGCTGGACCTCTACCACCGCGAAACCCACGAGGTCGTGGCGGTCTACGCCGGCCGGGGCATACTGGTTTCGGTGGATGGCAGCGGTGACCCAAGCGCCATCACCACACGTGCCATTGCCGCCGTCGAAAAGTTCCTGGCCACCCGGGTGTCGCCATGAGAATTGCAGTGACCGGCGGCAGCGGAAAACTGGGACGGCATGTGGTCCGCAGGCTGACCGACGACGGCCACCAGGTGCTGAACCTGGACCGGGCGGGGGAGCGGCACCGCGGGTTGGCAATCGTGGACCTGCGTAACTATGGCCAGGTCCTTGACGTGTTCCTCGGTCTCGACGACCGGCATGACGGCTTCGACGCAATCGTCCATCTGGGAGCCATTCCGGCGCCCGGCATCATCCCGGATGCCGCCACCTTCGAGAACAACATGCTCTCGACCTACAACGTCTTCCAGGCGGCGCGGCGCGCCGGCATCAAAAAGGTGGTTTACGCCTCCAGCGAGACGGTGCTGGGACTGCCGTTCGACGTCGACCCTCCCTACATCCCGGTGGATGAGGAATACCCGGCCCGGCCGGAGAGCACGTACTCACTCGTGAAGCACCTCGAGGAGCAGCTGGCGATCCAGCTGACGCGCTGGGATCCGGAGCTGAGCATTGCGGGCCTGCGGTTCTCCAACGTCATGGATCCTGAGGACTACGAACGGTTCCCGTCGTTCGATTCGGACGCCAGTGCGCGGAAGTGGAACCTCTGGGGCTACATCGACGGGCGCGACGGCGCGCAGGCCGTGGCGCGTGCGCTGGAAAACGGCCAGCCCGGGTTCCAGGCTTTCATCATCGCGAACGCGGACACTGTCATGACGCGTTCCAGCGCCAGCCTCGCAGCGGAGGTGTTCCCCAACGTCACCGTGACCAAGGAGTTGGGCGAACACGAGACTATGCTGTCCATCGACAAGGCCCGGCGCCTGTTGGGCTACGAACCTGAACACACGTGGCGGACCTACCACTCCAACAGGACCACGCCCACGGAAGACTGAATCGCGGAAGGCTGAACCCGACAAGCGGGCCTCTGAGGAGGGCGGTCCCTCAAGAATTCCGCAGGCGCCGAAAGGTTGGCGCAGGATCAGCCCAATTCCCGGCCGCGGCGCGTGGCGGGCTCCTAATCTGGTGATAGGCGGGGATTTGTTGCCGCCAGCATCAATCCAGACCGTCACACGAGGACCCCGCCATGCGCACCTTCCGTTTTGTGCTGACCGCTGCCAGCATGCTGATTTCGGCGGTGGCACTGACCGCCTCGGGCCTGCCCGCCGCCGCTGCACCGCCCCTTGCCCCGGGCGGCCAGGACGCAAGCGTCCGCTACCTGGTGCGCTTCGCCGCCGAAACGGACGTCCCCGCCGAGGCGGCGCGACTGAAAACGCAGGGCATCGGCGTCGGCCGTTCCTTTTCGCACGCCCTGCGCGGCGCCGTGGTCACGGCGACGCCGGCGCAAGCCGCGGCATTGTCCCGCTCGGCGGGCGTCGCGTCGGTAGAGGTGGATGCGCCCATCACGCTCTCCGCAACGCAGCAGCCCGCGCCATGGGGGTTGGACCGCGTGGACCAGCGGCCCCTGCCCCTTTCGGGTTCCTACACCTGGACCGCCGCCGGCGCCGGAGTCAACGCGTACGTGGTGGACACCGGCGTGCTCGCCTCACACTCAGAGTTTGCCGGCCGCGTGGCAGCAGGCTGGACGGCCGTGGCCGATGGCCGCGGCGCCGGCGACTGCAACGGCCACGGCACCCACGTGGCTGGAACGGTGGCCGGGACCACGTACGGCGTGGCCAAGGCGGCGACGATCGTCCCCGTCCGGGTGCTGGACTGCTCCGGCTCCGGCTTCAACTCCGACGTCGTTGCCGGCCTGGACTGGATCGCCGCCAACCACGCCGCGGGAACTCCCGCCGTGGTGAACATGAGCCTGGGCGGAGTGGCCAGCGCGGCAGTGGATTCGGCGCTCCAGGGTGTCATTAACGACGGCGTTGCTGCAGTGGTTGCCGCCGGCAACTCTGCCGCGGACGCCTGCGGGAGCTCGCCGGCGCGGCTCCCGGCAGCGGTAACGGTGGCAGCCAGCGATTCCGCCGACCGTCAGGCCTCCTTCTCCAACTTCGGTTCCTGCGTGGATCTGTATGCACCCGGCGTCGGTATTGTCTCCGCGTCTTACAGCTCGGCCACCGCAACGGCCTCCATGTCCGGCACGTCCATGGCAGCGCCCCACACGGCCGGCGCCGCGGCGCTGCTGCTGTCCCAGAACCCAGCGCTCACGCCCGCCCAGGTTGCCGCGGCGCTGACCTCGAACGCCACAACTGGCGCCATCACCGGCATCGGAACCGGCACGCCGAACCGCCTGCTGTACGCCGCGGCTCCGGCACCTGCGCCCGCACCGGCTCCCGCACCGTCTCCCGTGGCGCCTGCCCCCACAGTTACGGCCAAATCACCCGCAGCACAGTCGATGGCGGTACCCGTGGCCAGCAACGTGACGGCCACGTTCAGCAAGGCCGTCCAGGGTGTTGGTGCCGGAACATTTGTGCTCCGGAACGCCGCCGGCACGGCCATCCCGGCAACGGTCAGCTACAACGCGACAACGAACACGGCCACCCTCGATCCGTCCGCCAACCTGCCCGTGGATGCCACCTTCACGGCGACGCTGGTGGGCGGCGCCACCGCCATCCGCGACACCGCAGGCACGCCTTTGGCCAGCACGAGCTGGACGTTCACCACCGGCCCGGCGCCTACAGTCACAGGGTTCACCCCGGGCAGCAACTCCCAACTGGTCAGGCGGAACAATAACCTTTCGGTGACCTTCAGTGAGCCGGTCCAGGGCGTCAGCGCCGCCACGTTCACGGTGAAGAACGCCGCCACCGGGGCCGTGGTCACAGCCGCCGTCTTCCGCAACGGCACCACCAATCAGTGGATCCTGGACCCGCAGAACACCCTGGCGGCGAAGACGAAATACACGGTGACCGTAACCGGCGGCGGGACGTCCGTCCGCGACCTCGCAGGCAATCAGTTGGCCACCAAGACGTGGCAGTTCACCACGGGTTCGTTCTAGCCGTCGGTTGTGGAAAGGGAGGCCGACGGCGGCAATTGGGGGGCGCCGTCGGCCTCTGGTGTGTGCCGCGGGGTTGTGTGCTGAGGGGAAGCATCCGGCGACTCGCCATGGTTGTGCTCGGACCAGATATAGCCAACTTCCTCAGCGAACTGTTCCACGATCCTGCTCATGGCGGCATGGGCGGCGCCGGCCTCACCGCGCTGGATGGCGCTGGCCACGTCAACGTGCAGCTGTAGTGCTTCGTGGTGGGGCAGGTGTGGCATCAGGCCGTGCTCCGTCCGGCCGGTGAGGACCTCTGTCACAAGTGACTGGAACTGCGCAAACATGGCGTTGCCTGATGCGTTGAGGACGGCGGCATGGAACTCCACGTCCAGCAGGAGGAATTCCTCCTGCGCTCCGCGCTGGCCCGCGGCCCACAACCGCGCAGCCAGTGAGACAAGATCGCTGCCGGCATCCCATGACGCCCGTTCGGCGGCGAGCCGGGCAGCCTGCGGTTCGATCGCGCCACGGAGCTCGTTGAGGGCCTGCAGCTGCTCCAGACGCCGGGACGAGGCCAGCCGCCAGCGGATCACCTGGGGATCGTAAAGGTTCCAGGCCTCTTCGGGCTGCACCACGGTGCCGAACCGCCTGCGGGATGCCAGCATGCCTTTGGACGACAGAACCCGGGCGGCTTCCCGGACCACGGAGCGGGAGACCTTGTGCTGCGCCTCCAGCTCGTCCAGCCGCACTACCGAATTCGGCGCGAGGGACCCCTCCGCAATGGCGAGTCCCAGCCTCTGGACCAACGCAGTATGCCGGTCAGTAGGGGACTCCGCCTTTGGGGTTTTCATAGATAAATCATACTGGTTGCCAAAAGGGGTTGTTTAAGTCTGCCTTATTTACCTATGCTCTCTTCCAGAGCAGATGTAAAGATGCATTTGTAGATGGCTGGACAGTGACGTCAGCCTGGAAGCAAGGGAGTCGTCATGAAGCGACGTTCAGTAATGAAGTACGCGGCAGTCGCCGCGGCACTTTCCATGGGGCTCACCGCCTGCGGCGGCGGCAGCGGCAGCAGCGACGCCAAGGAATCCGGCATCGTCCGGGTAACTCTCGCAAACCACGTCTGGACCGAAGGCATCAAGGCCGCCATCCCGGAATTCGAGAAATCCTCGGGGCTCAAGGTGGAACTGACCCAGCTCGGCGAAGACCAGCTCTCGGACCAGTACAACGTCAAGCTCAACGCAGGCAGCGACGAGATCGACGTGATGATGTACCGCCCGCTCCAGGAAGGCAGGGCGTTCGCGAAGAACGGCTACCTCGCGGACCTGACCAGCAAGGTCTCCGCGGATTCCGGCTGGGACTGGAAGGACTACCAGGAGGGCCCGGTCAAGGCCACCACCGCTGACGGCAAGGTTGTGGGCGTCCCCATCATCACCGAGCGCGAAGTCCTCTACTACCGCAAGGACCTGCTGAAGGCCGCCGGCCTTGAGGTCCCCAAGACCATGGAGGAGCTTGAGGCGGCCGCCAAGGCCATCAAGGAATCCAACCCGGAGACCGCCGGCTTTGTGGCCCGCACCGGCAAGTCCGCCGCCGTCACCCAGTTCTCCAGCTTCCTGTACAGCTTCGGCGGCGACTTCACCGATTCCAGCGGCAAGTCCACCGTCAACTCGGACGCTGCCAAAAAGGCCTACGCGTACTACGGCGGCCTGATCAAGAACTACGGCCCCGCCAACGTCAGCACCGACATGAGCTGGCCCGAGGCGATGGCCATCTTCACACAGGGCAAGGCCGCCTTCTACACCGAGGCGGACTCGCTCTACAAGAACGCCACCGATCCGGCCAAGTCCAAGGTGGCCGAGACTGTCGGGTTCGCCACCCTGCCCGCCGGTCCCGCCGGTTCCAAGCCGTACAACATCCCGTCCTGGGGCCTGGCAGTGAACGAGGCCTCGGGCAACCAGGACAACGGCTGGAAGTTCATCCAGTGGGCCACCAGCAAGGAACGCACCCTGGCTGCGCAGAAGGCCGGCGTCCCCGGACCCCGCGCCTCCGTCTGGGCTGACTCCGCGGGAACCTCCACCTACCCGAAGGACCTGGCCGAGGCCATTGCCGCCAGCGCCAAAAACGGTGTGGGCCACGACCGTCCCGAGGTAGTCACCGTTGGCAAGGCCCGCGAAATCGTGGGCGAGCCCATCGTCGCCAGCATCACCGGCGCCGACGCGTCCGCCGCAGCAGACTCGGCCCACGTGGCCTTCCAGAAGTTCCTGGACAGCGAAAAGAAGTAACGCACGCGGCGCACCGGGTCTCAGCCAATGAGGCCCGGTGCACGCAACAGCCCCGGCGGGACGGCAGTGACGCTGCCGTCCCGCCCCGGCCATTCTTCACCCCCCCGACTCCTTAGGTGAACCATGTCTGTCATGACTCCTCCCCGCAGCGCAGCCCGGAACGCAGGCCGTGCTCCCGGTGCCCGCGAAAAATTCTCTGACTGGGCCAACCGGCACCGCAAATGGCTGTTCGCAGCCCCGGCGATGGCCTTCGTCGGCGTCCTGATCATCTTCCCGCTGGCCTGGACGCTGTACCTGAGCCTCACCGATTCGCAGGGCTCCGTCCGCGCAGCCACCGAATTCATCGGCCTGGAAAACTACCTGACGGTCCTGTCCGACGTCGAACGCTTCTGGCCCGCTGTGGGCCGCACACTCACCTTCACCGGCATTGCCCTGGTCTGCGAAGTGGCGCTCGGCATGGGCATCGCCCTGCTGCTGTGGCGGCCCTTCCGCGGCGAAAAGTGGGTCCGCGTGGCCATCCTGCTGCCGCTCGTGGCAACCCCGGTAGCCGTCGGCATGATGTGGCGGCTGATCTTCGACCCCAACATCGGGTTCGCGAACCAGCTGCTCGCCGCTGTGGGCATCCCCGCCCAGCCCTGGCTCTCCGGCCAGGACACCGCGCTCGGCACCACCATCTTCATGGACGTGTGGCAGTGGACCCCCATGGTGGTCCTGATCCTGCTCGCGGGCCTGACCTCCCTCTCCGAGGAGCCCGACGAGGCGGCACGCATGGACGGCGCCAACGCGTTCCAGCGTTTCTTCTTCGTCACGCTGCCCCTGATGATGCCCACCGTGATTGTGGCCATCCTGCTCCGGGGCATCGACGCCCTGAAGACCTTCGACATCCTGTACGCCACCAAGGGCAAGGGCGGCGGGTCCTTCCACGAGGTGGAGACCCTGAACGTCTACGCCTACGGCCTCAGCTTCGACTACAACCAGTACGGGCTGTCCTCCGCGGTGCTGATCCTGTTCTTCATGATCATCATCGGCTCCATGTGGCTGCTGACCATGCGCAAGAAAGCGGTAAGCAAATGACCGTTCTGTCAGAAAACACAGAAAACACAGAAAACACCGAAACCCAAACGTCCGCCGGGCAGCCCCGGCAGTCCTTGCCGGTCCGGCGCCCGAAGAAGCCCCTCGGCACCCGCGCCTACAAGGTCTTCCGCGTCGCCGCCCTGATCGCCGTGGTGCTGTTCCTGGTGGCACCGCTGTTCTGGATGCTGCTGGCCTCGCTGAAGACCAACGTTGACATCTACGACACCGCCAAATCGTTCATCTTCAGCCCCACGTTCGAGAACTACGCCAACGTGCTGCAGCGCAACAACTACTTCGTGTTCATCTTCAACAGCTTCTGGGTGGCCTTTGTCTCCACGGCCCTCTCGCTGGTGCTCGGTGTCCCGGCCGCGTACGCCATGAGCCGCTTCACCATGCACCGCTCGGCCCTGGTGGTCCTGATGGCCCGCGTCATCCCGGGTGTCTCCCTGCTGGTGCCCTGGTACTACGTGTTCTCCAACCTGAAAATGGTGGGCGGGTTCGAGGTACTGATCCTGAGCCACATGTTCGTTGCCCTGCCGCTGATCGTCTACATCATGATGAGCTACTTCGATTCGCTTCCGCTGGAGCTGGAGGAATCGGCACAGGTGGACGGGCTAACGCCCATCGGCGCGTTCCAGCGCATCACGCTGCCGCTGTCCGTGGCCGGCATGGCCACCGCAGGCATCCTGTCCTTCATCTTCTCGTGGAACAACTTCATGTTTGCCCTGGTGCTCTCCGGGTCCAAGACCAAGACGCTGCCGGTGGCCATCTTCGACTTCGTCTCCTACGCCAGCATCGACTGGGGCGGGCTGATGGCGGCCGCCACCGTCGTGACCATCCCCATCATGATCATTGCGCTCTTCACGCAGAAGTACATCGTCTCCGGCATGACCGCCGGAGCTACCAAGGGCTAGGTCCGGCATGACACTCATCAGCAGAATTGAAACCTTCCTCGTCGCGCCGCGCTGGCTGTTCGTCCGCATCGAGACCGAGAGCGGGATAGTGGGCTGGGGCGAGGCGACCTGCGAGGGGCGCAGCGAAACGGTCCGCACCGCCGTCGGCCAGCTTTCGGAGCTGCTGATCGGCAACGACGCGCTCCGGATCGAAGACCACTGGCAGGTCATGACCAAGGGTTCCTTCTACCGCGGCGGACCCATCCTGGCCAGTGCCGTCTCCGGGCTGGACCAGGCCCTCTGGGACATCGCCGGCAAGCACTTCAACACCCCCGTACACCAGCTCCTGGGCGGCCACGTCCGCGACAGGATCCGGATGTACGGCTGGGTGGGCGGGGACGAGCCGAACGAGGTGGCGGACCAGATCAGCGCCCAGCTCGAGGTGGGCCTGACCGCCGTCAAGATGAATGCCAGCGGCCGGATGAGCCCCGTCGCCTCGGTGGCCGAGATCGACGGCGTCGTCCGCCGTGTTGCCGCGGCCCGCGAGGTGCTGGGGGACCACCGCGACGTCGCGGTGGACTTCCATGGCCGCTTCAGCCTGGCCAACGCCCGCCGGGTGGCGCCGCTGCTGGAACCGTACCGGCCGTTCTTCCTCGAAGAACCGGTGGTTCCGGAAAACACGCACCTGCTGCGCGAATTCACCTCTTCAACCACGACACCGGTTTCCACCGGTGAGCGGCTCTACAGCCGGCAGGAATTCCTTCCCGCCCTGCAGGCCGGCATTGCCGTGGCCCAACCTGACCTGTCACACGCCGGCGGCATCACCGAGGTCCGCAAGATCGCCTCGTTGGCGGAGATCTACGACGTCCAGCTGGCCCCGCACTGCCCGCTGGGGCCGCTCGCCCTGGCAGCGTGCCTGCAGGTGGGCTTCGCGACGCCCAACTTCCTGATCCAGGAACAGAGCATCGGCATCCACTACAACAAGGGCGCCGAAGTCCTGGACTACGTGGTGGACAAGTCCCCGCTGAAGTTCGTGGACGGCCACATCGAACGGCTGACCGGTCCCGGCCTCGGCATTGAAATCGACGAGGCCGTGGTCCGCGCGGCGGACAAGCGCGGCCACGCCTGGCGCGGGCCGGTCTGGCGCCACGCAGACGGAGCATTTGCAGAATGGTAAACAACATGACTGACGTTTCTGACAGCGCTGACATCACGCCCGAAAGCCTGCTGGCCGGAATCCGGGAGTCGCGGCTCGTGGGAATCGTGCGCGGCACCGACGGCAAGGCCGCGGCGCAGGCCGCCCTCGCCGCGATGGCGGAAGGGTTCACGTTCGTCGAGATCGCCCTGACCACGCCGGGGGCGCTGGATGCCATCCGCGAGGTCCGTGCCGCCGCGCCGGCGGGCTGCTACGTCGGCGGCGGAACCGTCCTGACGGTGCAGGACGTGGACAACGTCGCCGAGGCCGGCGGCCAGTTTATGGTCACGCCGTCCCTGGCCGCATCCATCCAGGAATCGGCGCGGCGGGGAATCCCGGTGCTGGCCGGTGCCCTGACGCCCAGCGAGGCGTATGAAGCGATGAACCGCGGGGCCACAGCCATCAAGCTGTTCCCCGCCTCCATCGGAGGCCCCGGCTACCTCAAGGCGCTGCGCGATCCCTTCCCCGGGATCCCGTTCATCGCCGTGGGCGGCGTGGGCCTCGACGAAGCCGCGGGCTACTGGGAAGCCGGCGCGATCGCCGTCGGACTCGGCGGACCGCTGTTCGGCGATGCCGGCTCCGGCGGTGACCTGGCCCCGATGCGCGGGCGTGCCCGCGCGTTTGTGGACCTGGCGGACTCCTTTGCCCGCCGGACGGCCGCGGCGACCGTAGCGACCGCCGCAGCAACCGCCGCCGCGGGCGTGCGGTGAGCGCCGCCGTCGACCTTCTGACCTTCGGCGAATCCATGGTGTCGCTGCGGTCCGCCGGGCCGCTGTCCGCCGGCGGAAGCCTGGCCATGCACGTGGCCGGTGCCGAATCGAACGTCGCCGTGGGGGTCGCGCGGCTGGGCCACACCGTCACGTGGGCCGGTGCGGTTGGCGCCGATCCGCACGGCGAATTCATCCTGCGCCAGCTCCGCTCCGAGGGCATCGGGACGCAGTGCCGGGTGGATCCGTCCCGCAGCACGGGCGTGATGTTCCTCGAACAGCGGACCGCGGACGTCACCCGGGCCTTCTACTACCGCGCCGGTTCGGCCGGTTCCACCGTCAGCCGGGACGACGTGGACAGTGCCCTCGCTGCCGGCCCGCGCGTGCTGCACCTGACCGGCATCACCCCCGCGCTCAGCCCGGAAGCCCGGAAGGCGTTTGAATACGCTGCCGAGCGCGCCGCAGCCGACGGAGTGGCGGTCTCCCTCGACGTCAATTACCGCGGACGGCTCTGGACCCGGGACGAGGCCCGCGCCGTGCTGGGCCCCATCGCGCGGCACGCCAGCATCCTGATAGCGTCCGACGACGAACTGGACCTCGTGGCGTCCGCCGCCTTGAGTGGCTCCGATTCCCTGGCGTACGACGACGCCGAAACAGCGCTCGCTGCCTCGTTGCTGGAGCAGGGGGTTGGGGAAGTCGTGGTCAAGCGGGGATCCGCCGGCGCCGGCGTCCACACCGCCTCCGGACGGTTCGAGGCGCCCGCCGTCGCGGTGACCAGCATTGATACCGTGGGCGCGGGGGACGCCTTCACCGCCGGCTACCTCTCCGCACTGCTCGACGGCGAGGACGTTGCCGGCCGCCTGCAGCGCGGCGCCGTTACGGGGGCCTTCGCCGTCAGCACGGCCGGTGACTGGGAGGGCCTGCCCAGCCGGGCCGAACTCGCCATGCTGGGCGCCACCGCCAGCGGAACCACCCAGCGGTAGCGCCGGTGGTTGAGACTGCTCCCGGTGGTTGAGCCTGTCGAAACCCGGCGTCTGGGCGTGCATTCCTGGGCCTCCATTCCTTGGGCGCCGGGCAGGCAGGTACTGACAGTGCCTGCCGCCCGGGACCGCTGGCGCTTACCGTAGGGGTATGGGAGACGTGCGCGCGGACATCAAGGAGTTCCTAAGTTCCAGGCGGGCGCGGATTTCGCCCGAGGAAGCCGGGTTGCCTGCGTACGGCGGGAACCGGCGGGTCGCCGGCCTGCGCCGTGAGGAAGTGGCGATGCTGGCCGGTGTGTCAGTGGACTACTATGTCCGCCTGGAGCGCGGCAACCTTGCAGGGGCGTCCGAAAGCGTGCTGGATGCGCTCGCACGCACGCTGAAGCTGGACGAAGCCGAGCGGGAGCATCTTTTTGACCTCGCCCGCGCCGCCGGGCCGGCGCGCAGGAACCGCAGCAAGCCGTCCGGTACTGTCCGGCCCGAAGTCCAGCAGGTCCTCGATGCAATGGCTGACGCGCCGGCGTGGGTCCGCAACGGCCGCCATGACATCCTGGCGGCCAACCGGATGGGCAGGGCCCTTTACGCACCCGTGTTCAAAAGCGCGCACCGGCCCGTGAACACCACCCGGTTTACGTACCTTGACCCGGCGGCCCGGGAGTTCTGGCGCGATTACGATCAGATCGCCAACGATGCCGCGGCGATGCTGCGGCTTGAAGCAGGCCGCCATCCGCACGATCCCGACCTGATCCGGCTCGTTGGCGAGCTGTCGACGCAAAGCGAGCTGTTCAGGGACCGGTGGGCTTCCCGGGACGTCGTCTTCCACCGCAGCGGGCTCAAGCGGCTGCATCATCCGGTGGTGGGTGACCTCGACTTGAACTACCAGTCCATGGAGCTGCCCAGTGAGCCGGGCCTGGTGCTGAACGTGTACACCGCGCCTGCGGGCTCCCCGACGGCTGATGCCTTGCAGCTTTTGGCCTCCTGGGCTGCCACGCACGATGACGAGTTCGCCGAACCGGGACCAACGGCAAAGCACCCGCAGCCAGGGAGGTCAACGGAATGAACAAGCCGAAAGTGTCTTACATGGTTGCGGGCATGCTGCTTGCCGGGGTTTCTTCTTGCGCATCCGACGCACCCAAGCCTGCCATTATGCGCCCCGTCAGCAGGTGAAAGCTCTTCCCCACGCGATTGCACATAACCGATGCCTTCCGTGACGTGCAGGGTCTGACCGACGGCGTGCTTGTGCCAGGCGGTGTGCGCGCCGGGGGCGAAGCGAACCAGATTTAGCCGGGCACGGGACGGTTGCTGGCCGGAGTAGTACGCGTTGAAGTAGACGTCGCCGGTAAACCACTCCTCGGGTCCTTTGACGGTGGGAGTTTTCGGTTGCCTCTGCGTGCTCATGGTCGTTCTCCTCCGCTGTCCGTGCTGAGGCTGACGTCCCGCCATTGGTCCAGTTCGGTGCGCTGTGCATTGGCTACGGCGGCAAATGCGTTGAAGGCGTCGCTGCCGAGCACCAGGAAGGACGGCGGGTTGGGGCTTTCGGCGACCGCCAGGATGGCATCCCCCGCCTTGGCCGGGTCGCCCGGCTGCGTGCCGTGCATGGTGTCGTTCTCCTTGCGGCGTTTCCCGGCTGTCTCAGCGTAGTCCTCGATCGGCGTCGCAGACTGGGTCAGTGAGCGGCCGGCGAAGTCGGTCCGGAACGCGCCGGGTTCGATGACGGTGACGTTGATCCCGACTGGCTGCAGTTCCTTGTGGAGGGATCCGGACAGG
Organism: Pseudarthrobacter humi; assembly: GCF_024294965.1. NCBI lineage: Bacteria > Bacillati > Actinomycetota > Actinomycetes > Micrococcales > Micrococcaceae > Pseudarthrobacter > Pseudarthrobacter humi. Next base: position 3,882 of record NZ_JANCLV010000019.1, on the reverse strand, counting down.
CACTCCAGCGCTGCCTTGCTTGCGGGGTAGTATCCGGATCCGGCCGGTGAGATCCGGTGTCCGGGTAGGCGGCCGCGATGTCTTCCACAGCGGTGACGCTTCGTGCTGTGACGACGGCGTTGTGGCCGTGCGCCAGCACGGTTTGGGCGAGTGCGCGGCCGAGTCCGGTGGAGCACCCTGTGATGAGCCAGGTAGCCATGGCAGGCCTTTCGAAAGTGGCGCTACGGGCGGACGAGGACTTTCAGGGCTTCGCGGGAATCCATGGCGCGGTAGCCGTCGGGCACGTCGTTCAGGCTGATGGTGCGGTCGAAGACCTTGCCGGGGTTTACGCTGCCGTCAAGGACGCCGGGCAGCAATGTCTCGATGTAGGCGCGCACCGGGGCCGGGCCGCCGGTGAGTGTGATGTTCGGGCCGAACATGGAGCCGAAGCCGATCGGAGCGTCCTCGTACTGGGGGACGCCCACGCGGCTGATAACGCCGCCGGGACGGATGACGCCGAGGGCCTGGTCGTACGCCGGCCGGTGCCCCACGCACTCAAGGACGGTGTGGGTTCCGTCGCCGCCGCTGAGCTCGCGCACCTTCTCGATGCCGGCCTCACCGCGTTCGGCGACGACGTCGGTGGCGCCGTATTCGATGCCCAGGTCGGTGCGGGCTTTGTGCCGGCCCATCAGGATGATCTGCTCGGCACCGAGCTGCTTGGCGGACAGCACCGCCATCAGCCCGACGGCGCCGTCACCGATGACCGTGACTGTGGTCCGGGCGTTGACGCCGGCCTTGATCGCGGCGTGGTAGCCGGTGCCATAGACGTCGGAGAGGGTCAGCAGCGACGGCAGCAGCTCGCTGTCCTCACCCACGGGGGCCTTGACCAGGGTGCCGTCGGCGAACGGGACGCGGACGGCCTCGGCCTGGGCGCCGCCGATTCCGCCGGAGGCCCAGAACCCGCCGTGGCGGCAGGACGTCTGCAGGCCCTCACGGCAGAAATCGCAGGTACCGTCGGACCAGGCAAACGGGGCGATGACGAAGTCGCCCTTCTTCAGGGTGGACACGTCCCTGCCCGTTTCCTCGACGACGCCGATGAACTCGTGGCCCATGGGGCTGCCCTGCCGGGACGCGGGCATGCCGTGGTAGGGGTGCAGGTCGGAGCCGCAGATACAGGAATTGACGATCCGCACGATGGCGTCGGTCGGATTCTGGATGACGGGGTCGGGCACGTTCTCCACGCGCACGTCGCCGGCGCCATACATCATGGTTGCTCGCATTTTCGTTTCCTCATCACTTCGTCAGGGGCCGGAGCCCGGGTGTTCCTTTTATTAGCCAACCGCACATTCCCCATGTGTGGGAGTGGCTGTTGATACAGGTACCCGCAGTGCCCCCCAGCTCAGACGTGCAGCTCAAACTCCGTGTGTCCGTGCCGGATCCCGTTGATCTGCAGCTCCAGGGCGTGGACGCCCGGGTGATGCACCCGGGTGGTCATCTGCCGGAAGGCATGGCGCTTCGAGAGTGTGCGGGTCTCACCGGCGGCGAGGGTGAGCGCCGCGATCTTGAAGACCTTGGCCGATTGCGTGCCGTTGGCTTTGACGTAGTGGACCACGTAGTCCACGGCGAGCTTGGCATCGTAGTTCCCGGTGTTGGCGATCGCGAAGTCGAAAGCCAGTTCACCCGGTATGGCCACCGAGTTCCGGTCCAGCGTGGGCCCCGTGACAGCCACCGACGCCGGTGTGAACCCCTGCAATGCGAGCGCACCGGGGTGCGCCTTCTTGATCAGGGTCCGCAGGCCATGCCTGACCACCCATGAGGTGTTGGCGTCCGGCGCGGCCAGCCAGCGAGCCGCCGTTGCCACCACCAGGGCGGGCGCGTGCCGCGCCACGTCGTTGAGGTGGTTTGCCACCGAGCGCCGCACGTACTCCGAAGGGTCGCGGTACAGGGCGTCCAGAATCGGGAGGGACGCCTCGGGGTGAAGCACGACGGCGGGTACCCGCACCGCCCAGGGGAGGTACGGCCGGGTGCCTTCGGAGGCCAGGCGGCGGACATGCTCGTCCGGATGCCCGGTCCAGCCCTGGATGATCCCGAGGGAACGCGCCAGGTCCGCCGCCAGCAGACGGCGGATGGCGAACTCGCGGGTGAGCCTGGGGGTCAGTTCGGCCAGGAGGGCCAGGCAGTCTTCAAAGTCGGGGCCGGGATCGGATCCGGAGCCTGGTTCCAGAGCCAGCGTGACGGCGGTCTCGGACACCGGCCAGAGGATCCACCCCGTGAAACCGACGCCGGAAAGGGCGCTCCGGAAGATGCGCGCCGCCGTCGGATATCCCGGATCCGGAAGCTGCCGCACGTCCGCCAGCAGTGCGCTGCTCACCGCATCTGTCCGGCCGCGCAGGCTCAAATCGTCCAAGTCTGACGCGGCAGCGGCGACGTGCGGCCAGTCCGTTCCCGTAGCGGCCTCAGCCAGGATCCGGGCCAGTGCGTCCACGCCCTGCCGGTTGATCAGCTCATTCATCGCGCCCATTGAGTCAGGCTACCCCGGCGGACTGACATGCCCGGGGGCGGGCCAACGCCGGGAAGAGCGGCGCGAACGCCGTGCGGAGCACGGCCAACTCCGCCCACAAGGGATAATCTTCACCCTAAGCACTCCGCAACGGCGCACGGACGGACACACAATGGCAGAGCAGGCAGGCAAGAACAGTCTTTGGCGGACCTTCCATGACAAGTTCGTGGTGGAGGAACGCTTCATGGAACCGGCCGCACGCACGGCTCTCTACCGGACGGCGCTGGTCCTTGTCGCCGTGGGAGCCCTGCTGTTTATCGCGATGCTGGTGGGCGTCCTGCAGAGCAACACCGGCCCGTGGGGTGCCGACGAACCCATCCGCGACTGGCTGCTCTCGCTGCGGTCTGAGACCCTCACTGCCGTGATGATCTTCCTCGCGGTGGTCTTCGGTCCCGTGGCCCTGCCCATCATCGTGCTGGTGGTGACGGTGCTCTGGGGGTTCGCGGCGAAGCACGCCTGGCGGCCCATCGTGCTCGCCGCCGCGATGCTCACCGGCGTCGTGATATCCCAGATCATCCTGGCGATCGTCCAGCGCTCGCGGCCGCCGGTGGAACTGATGCTGTTCGGCGCCGACCACACGTACTCATTTCCGTCCGGCCACGTGCTGGGTGCCTGTGACTTTCTGCTGGTGACCACCTTCCTGGTGTTCTCGCGGCGGAAAAATCCGAGGTCGGCCGTCTTCGCCTTCGTGGGTGCGGGCAGTGGCGTTGCCCTGGCCGCGCTGAGCCGCCTGTACCTCGGCTACCACTGGCTCAGCGACGCCATGGCTTCTGTCTCCCTCTCTCTGCTGATCCTCGGTGCCGTCATCGCCCTGGATACGTGGCGGACCGCCCGGATCCCCGGCGAACGGATCACGGGCGAGCTCTCCAAAGCGGACGCGCCGGGGGACTAGCCGCGATGGCAACCGAGTCGGAGGTCCGCAGCATGTGCCTCGCCCTGCCCGGTGTCACCGAACGCAGCAGCTGGGACCAGCCCGCCTGGTTCGCGAAAACCCTGATGGCGCGCATCTGGGAGGACGGCGTGCTGACGGTGAAGAGCGCCGAGCGGGAAGCGCTGGCCGGCACGGAACCCGACACGTATTTCTGGACCCCGCACCATGAGCGGTCGCCGCAGCTGGTGCTCGTCCGGCTGGCCCGAGTCGGCACAGAGGAACTCGGAGAACTGCTGGAGGAGTCCTACCGGCTGGCGGGCGGGCATGGATCCGCACGAGCAGCAGGACACTAGTAGTACTTTGTTAGGTTTTCGGCGAGGGGCTTTTAATCGCGGGCCTGACCTGTTAATTTCGTTGCGTGGGAATGGAAGAGACTGGGCTGCGGGTCGAGCTGGAGAATTACGTCGGGGAG
>NZ_JANCLV010000018.1:0-59841 GCF_024294965.1 Pseudarthrobacter humi | reverse complement strand
GCTTGCCCGTCGAAAACAGGTGGCGTATCTCCGCCCAATCATCCAAATTGATCACCTTCCATAATGGTCGGTGGCCCTATTTTCAGTTGGCGTTCCTGGCCCTATTTTCGGTTGGCGTTAACACCCGGTTGGCGCCGGTCAGGCCTTGGTCTGTGAACGTCTTTTCCGACGATACTCCCAGAGCGGCCAGGGCATTCTTCTGGGCGGTGAGGTCTTGGTCGTTGGTGGATACGCGGGCATATCCGATGAGGAGTCCGGTCATGGTGTTGAATGTACCGTTTATCCCCCCGTCACCGGGCATTTTTGCGGGCGGGTGTTACGGGAATCGGGCGGCCGCGGAAACCCGGCGATTGTGATCCGGAAATTTTTGGTGGCGCTTGCGCCGGTGGGGGACCGGCTAACGGGACGTGGTTGGCTCATGGCCTCTGATTATTTTGACTGGTCTTCTTAGCGCCCCGCTGAGAGAGCGGATTCCGGATTCCAAAGCCATGGAACGCGGACTCGCGCTAGTGAAAGGGAAGCTCTGAGCCTTGGGAGAAAGGCAGGACTCCTTGTGTTGGCGTTATGGTGAACCAGCCGTCGCCTTGCTTAGAGGCAAAGATGATGACTCGTTCAGTTGTATCGAGCGGATCGCCGTCCGGGTAGGATCCTCCGACAGTGCAGGTCGGGGGCGTGGAGGTGATGTGGAGGTTCCCTTCTCCGGGATTCCCTTTGAGTACCTGCTCGACTTCTACAAGGTGGGTTGTGGCCGTGTGACCGTAAATGCTGGTTTCGCCGGCCCGGCTTACGGACTTTCCGATGAGCACCACGCCGGCGTTGTCGTATTGGTCCTGGGGGGTCGCGAATCGGACAAACTCAACGCACGCGAAGGGGCCACCGCTTGGAATGGGACTGCTGGTGGAAGCAGGGATCGAGCTGGTGGGGTTCGCCGTGGGTTCCGCAGTCCCCGGTCCTCCTGTCACTGGGCCACCGCATGATGTCAGCAGCATGGTGAGAAGGACGGAGGAAATCAGGCATTGCCACAACCTAATGCGTTTCATTGTGCTCCCTCTGAAGTGGACGCTGGTCGGAGGATATAGGGTGAGTACCCGACTTCGTAGGATGGCGCTCTCGGAGCGGATCGGGGAACGGCATAATGCGGCGGAGCGCAGGGATAACAGCGAATGATCGGTTCACCCTGGCGGGGCACTGCGCGTTGGGTAGGAGGGTGTCCCACCGCCGGAGCCGGCGGCCATGAAGACGCCGAGCTGGGTTTCTCCGTCGCTTTTGAAGACGGGGATCTCGCGGGGAGGGCGCGGGGTACTGAAGTTCTTGACGGCATCCTCCGGGCTGGTGGGCATGGGACCTCCGTACAGGTCACTGGCGTAGGCGTACCCGGATTGCCCGTTGGTCGCCATCACAGCAATCAGGTCGGGGGTTCCGTTCTCCTGGCTTTCGACACCGTAGGTTTCACCTTTGGCATTGACACCCAGGGGTGTCCGTTCCTGCTTTACATACTCCGCGGTAAGCTGCCAGCGGGCCTCGGGGCCGGTCTTGATCGTGACGCTGTCCTGGCCAGGGGCGAGGCTGATGGTGTAGCCGCTCCAGCCCAGTCTGTCGCTGGCCGCATCCTCCTCCGAGCAACTGCTCGAGGCGCCGTCTGGAAACTCAAACCAGCCAGGGGTCAGGCACCTAAGCTCCATTTGAATCCCCGTGGTTCCCTCGGGAGGAGTGCCCAGCTCAACGGTTGCCGTGCCGGCGTAGGTTGTGATCACGGGCGAAGCCAGCGGTGTGACTTTTTCGCCTCCGGGGATGAGGAAAAGCCCGGCAGCCGCTGCTCCGACACCAAGCAGTCCTGCCCCGGCCAGAGTTCCGGTACCAAGCCACACCCTGATGCGCCTCCTTTTGGCAGCTGGTGATTCCTTCTTTACTTGGGAGACGAGTTCTGCCCGCAGGGCATCACTGAACCGGTCGTCGACGTGGAGCTGATTCATGTCCGTTCTCCTTCCAATACTGGGGTTGGAGCGGTGGGCGGGTTAGGGGATGCATTATCGTTGAGAGCTGCTCGAAGGCGCTGGCGGGCCCGGTGGATCCGTGATTTTGCTGCGGCTGGGGTCAGATTCAGGACAGCGGCGGCTGCAACGATGGTGTGGTCCTCGAAAACGACCAGGGTGACCAAGTGCAGGTCCTTGGCCGTCAGCGTAGCCAGCGCCCGTGCAAGGTCCTGATCGAGATCGTCCTGGTAAGACCTGTAACGATCTGCTGTTGGGTCGCTCAGATCCTCCGTTCGGGGAAGGGCGTTTAGGAGGCGTTGGTAGCGGAATGCGCCGCGGACACTGTTGCGTGCCATGTTCGTGGTCGTAACCAGCAACCACGGAAGGATCGATCCTTCCACGACCCGGACCTGCCTTCGCCGCCGCCAGAGCTCAAGGAAGGAGGCCGCCATGATGTCTTCAGCGTCGTGGTGATTCCCGCAGAGCCGGTACGCGTGGCGGAAGACCCTGTCCCGATGCCGGTCGTACAGGGCCCCAAAGGCGTCCCCCTGGCCCAGAAGGCTCTGGCGCCACAACCCCTCTTCGTTGTCTCCCTTGTTCCCCATGCCTCTTAGTGTCCGGCAAAGCCCAAAAGGTTTCACTGAACCCGAAAAAGTTTAGGTGCACGTCCGCATGCACCGAATACCCCGTGGGCCCCGAGTCCACGAGCGGCCATTCTTAGGTCAAGTTCGCACTTCTAGAGTCGGGTCACTCGAGATATCGGTGGCCGCTACCAAGGTCGGAGACCGACGCGGCGAAGTGTGCCGATAAGGGTTCCCAAATGGGACAGCAGAGCAGCCGAGCATCAGCTCCGGCCTTTCCGTTGAGTCAAAGTCAAAAATTGATCGGATCGAAACTAGAGGTTCAAACTGGACCCCTATTCTTGTGACCCGCGTATCGGGACAATCAGGGCATGGGACGTTCGAAAGAGATCCGCGGGTTCACTGCTGCTTGCGTCCTGTTTTTCTCCCTCAATGTCACCGCCTGCGGAAGCGCTGGCAATAACGGGCAGGGAGAATGGCACCAACAGCCGCCACTGCCATCTGCAGAGCCTTCCCCCGAAGTTAGTGAGGGTACAGAAATAGCCAACCGAAGCGAGTGCCGGGAGACAGTCCGGGTTCCGACCAACTCAACAGAATCGGGCGCTTCTTCCGCTGATTCTGCGACTGCATCCAGCTGCGGCACAAGATTCGTCCCGCTGACCGAGGAACAGATGCGCAAGGCCACTCCTGCACCGATGCCCCTTCAACCAACAGACCACTCCGAAAGGAACTCGGCAGATTCGCAAGTCACGACGCCGAAAGAGGGAGAGCAGCGAGAGTGGACCCCCGAACGTATGAGAAGTGCCTCTCCGGAACCAATGCCCAGGGTTCCATAACGCCTAGCTAGCCGTCGTGAGGCGAGAGTGTCCCGTAGAGGGTTCCGCTTACGGACAAGGCGCGACCGTGCAGACGACGTCGGAAAATGACTCCAGCGGACACTCTTGAATCCCAACCTGACACGGCCGCGGAAACGTCTGCCTATCTGGCTGGAACTTGCCCGCCTGAGTCCGATGATCACCTAGCAAGTCAGGGAAATGCAGCACGCAACGGAACCGCAAACTTTCCACCCCCACGGCGGAGCGAAGCCTCTCAGGAACTAGCCGGCCAAGGACTTTCCGGTCGCCATTGGCGATCTTTGTGCTGCTCGGGCCAGGCAGCGTTGCTCGTCTTGGCGCCTGCCGAGCTCGGCAAAACTAGCTGCCGCCTCCCGAAACAGGGCGATGGCTTGATCATCGTGACCCTCTGCCCGGCGCAGGACGGCTCGTGCTTCCCAAAGGGCGGCGTGCCATGGTCCGCCAGGCCACATGCCTGCGAGCTGCTCGGCGTTGGCGAGGCGGCGTCGGGCGGCGTCCAGCTTCCCGGCCAGTGCGTAATGCGTCGCTGCGGCGACTTGATAACCCATCGAGCACGGCGGACAGACGCTCCTCCCGGCCAGAGCGGCGTCGGCTCTCTCTATGATGCGGACCGCCTGCGCCGGAGAGCTGGCTGCCTCAGCGAGCACTCCGTAGAGGCGTACAACGAGGTGCGGCTCGAGCCACGTGGACGCCGCGGCAGCCAGTGCGCGGCTGGCTGCCCGAGCGGCCTCCTCGGGCCGATCCTGCGCGAGGTCAACCTCAGCCAGTCGTTGCAGCGTCACGATCTCGCCAGCCGTCGCCCCGGCCCGCCGGTGCAGCTCGAGCGCGGACTGGAGCAGACTGCGCGCGTCGCCGAGCTCACCGGAGAAGAGTGCCGCCTCCCCCAGCAACAGGTCAGCGATCGCCTGGCCGCGCACCGAGCCTGCCCGTTCGGCGATCGTGCGCAGACGCGCTACCCGCCGCGCAAGGTTCCGGTGCCCGTCCGGCCCGCTCAGGCAGAACTCGGCGAGGCACAACTGTGCGTCCAGAATGTACCCGGAGCGCGCGGAGTCGTGCCGTGTGAACTCCACGAACTCGGCCTCGAACACCTCGGGCCAACGGTCCTGCATGTTCGCCGCAATCGCCAGCACTGCGCTGGCCTCGCCGATCTCTCGGCCCAGGTCCGCTTCCATGGCCAGCTCGCGTGCACGCCGGGCGTGTGACGTGGCTTCGATGAGGTCGCCACTGTTCAGGGCGATGAGTGCTCGCGCCAACGTGACCCGCGTGCGATTCTCCGCGCGTCGGCCGTCCTCGGCGATGGCCTCCTCGTAGACCGCGACCGTCGCCGCTCCTGGGCCGACGCCCAAGTCGGCACGCAACCGCCGACGGAGTCGCTCGAACTGGCGGATCGCGCCCTGGCGATCGCCGGCGTCGAGCGCGCGAACCATGATCGCGCGGTGGGCCTCCTCGTCCGTTGGCTCGGCCTTGACCACGTCGTCCCACCGCGCCGCGGCCTTGAGCAAACGCAGGTACAGCGTGCGCAGCCGATCGCGGGGGTCCTCGGCCCACACGGCGAATCGATCATCAGGAAGCAGGTCGCCTCGATACAGGGCGAGCGCCTCGGACACCCCTGCCGCTGAGGCGAGCGCGGCGCGCCCGTCCGCTTCGAACCGCTCCGCGTCAATGGAAACCTCGGCGCCTGGCAGCAGCACCAGCAGGTCGCCATGCGCCTGAACGGCGTCTGGCGAGCCGAGGGCGGCGCGCGCGAAATGCATGGCCTTGCGTAGGTTCGAAGCGGCAGCCTGCGCGCCGAGATCGGGCCAGAGCAGATCGGCGACGGCGTCCCTATGCAGCCGGTGCCCTTCCGCGAGGGCGAGGATCTTAACGAGCCCCGCCGCCTTGGTCCGTTTCCACGCGTCGCCCGGAACCGGCCGGCCGTCAATTACGACGCCGAACGCGCCCAGCATGACGACGGCGCACCTCTCCACGCCCTCATGGTAGCTGGGGGAACGGTCGGGGAACAGGGTCGCCTTACCGTCAGAAGTGACGGCGAGCCAGTTGGCTCCGTCATCACATTGAAACGACCAGGAGGACATGATGGGACTGCAACTCGGTGAGATCGCACCCGATTCTCCGCCAAAACGACCGCCGGCGACATCCGCTTCCATGACTGGCTCGGAGACTCATGGGGAGTGCTGTTCTCGCACCCGAAGGAGTTCACGGTGGGCCGCCGATATCGAAGAGACAGCCATGAGCCGCACGCCCGCGGACAACCAGACCGTTCGCAACGTGTTCGTCATTGGGCCGGACAAGTGTGATCGCGCATGAGAGCGGACATTGCCATAGCCGGGTCCGCCCGCTGCCGGCCGCACTGGCCGGCAGCGGGCGGTCAGGTAACAAAACAGATGGATTACACCGTCGCTACGCGGTCGAAATCAGCACCGCTCATGTGCTCGCACAGCGCAACGCAGGCGTCGAAGTGGGTCATGAACTCCGGGTTCTGCTTCCACGCGTCCCGGGACGCCTCGTCGGTCCACTCCGCGAACGAAACATAATGACCGGGAACACGTCGGTCACGAATGAGGTTAGCCACGAGGATCGAGGGGTAGTTCGCCCGGGACCACTGAAGGAACTCCGTCCACCGGTCTATGAATTCCTGATCGCTGCCCTGCTTCACCTGCCAGGTTCCTGAGGCATAGTGGTCTGCCATTGCTCTCACCTCCTTTCCGATTTCTGGCTTAACGGTAGGTCGCGACCGTTCCCCAAGCGTTCCTCGGTCCGGTCTGCCGCCTTCCCCCGCCTAGAGGTAGTCGCCGGCTTGCCGCCACGGTTGTGGACGTCTCGCCCTTCTCCACGGACGGCGCCCTGGTGGTGGCCAACGCCCGCGAGGACGACCGTCAGCGCGTCTACAAGCAGCTGATGACGTACGCAGGTGGCGTGGTGCTAGCCCGAAAGACGGGCGCAGGAGCGTGCATCCGCACCCGTCGAAGGCAGGACCCTGAAAGGGTCCTGCCTTTTGGCGGCCGCTTACGTAAAGACGGGTCCTCGGGGCGCTTCGACGATGGCAAGTTGGCCGGTTGGTGTCAGGCCCGGAACGTCCCGACCACGGTCGACGGAGGGGGCACCCGCCGTCGACCGTTTGCGTCAGTGCCGGACAGCTTCCCATTTTTGGCCCAGTCGGCCGCAATGAAGTGGTTCGGCGGAACCCCGGATACTGAGCGGTCAGCCCGCACCCTCACCCTCGCGGGCCGTCTCCTCCAGGATCCTTGCAGTGGGCGCTTCCGTCATCAACTGCCCTATCACCTCGGGCTTGTCCCATACCTCGCTGCGGAGCCGTTCCAGAAAGACGGTCGCAGCATCCTTCGTGTCGAAGTCCAGGAGCACGGCCACGCTGTTCTCGTCGTCCGTATCCCGGAACAGCCGGACAGACCTGGCGCCCGAGGCGGCGCGGCCTGCAGGATCGCTATCGAATACCTTCTTGAAGGCCTCGTAGTCCCGGACTGGATAGCTGATCTGCAAGGTGAACATCGTTGTTCCTTTCCTTGGTCTGTATCAGACCAAGATAGGCCGTCCATCGTTATTCCGATAGGGCCGGAGAGCAGGCCATAAACCGGTGATGCGTTGCCCTCCTCGTGCGTTTATCCGGGCCCCTGCAGCGCCGACCAGCCGCCGTCGACGAGGCCCTCGGCCTGCGGGCGAAGGCCTGCTTGAGGTAGTCGCAGGTGGTGTGGCCGAGGCTGGGGAGCTTGGTGCCCGGCCCCATGGAGCCCTTTTGTCAGAAGTCGGCGAGGGCGAGGTTGCTCGAGAGTTCACGGTGGGCGCCGGTCTGGTCACCCAGGCCTCCGTTCAGGCCGATGTCCGCGACTCGGAAATCCTAGGGGTGATTTCCTCGAAGAACCCGGCGGTGCCCATGCCGCGCCCGGCGCCGGTGATGAACCAGACCTTCTTGCCGGAGTTGTTGGCCTGCTCGGTGGGGGTGACCAGTTCGTTCAGCGCCCGGTCGTGGGATTCCGGCCGGATTCCAGGCGAAGCATCGCGACCATGATGGCAGCGATTGCGTCCCAGTCGGGGTAGAAGTCGGCTGCGCGCGGATCCAGGAAAATGTAGCGTGCCCGGCTCGGCAGCCGGCCCGGACTGTCCCCACCAGACGACACAGCTGAGTTAAATACCTCGGAGTGCAGGGTCCGTCCCAGCATGTTGCCGGCAAGACGTCACCACGTGCCCGCTCAGCCTCGTCCAGCTGAAGGGCCGAGGCCACGGTACGCAGCGCGACGATGCGGTGTCGGTGTCCATCAGACACCCCTAGCCAGCCGAAAAGGAGGCGCACGCCCCGCGCCCGCGAATCGCAAACTACTAACTATTCATCAGCTGCTCTTGCCACAATCGCAAACAACGGCTAGCTTCGATACATGGCAGAAAATGAGACGGGGGTCACAGGGCGGGTCCGGACTTCCATTCGGAACTCGGGAATGGCCCAGCGGGAGATTGCCCATCACATAGGGCTGGACGAGACAAAGCTGTCCAAAGCACTGAACGGCACCCGGCGGTTCCACCCGGAAGAATTAACGAGCTTGGCGGATATCACCGGCGTCACGGTGAACTGGCTGCTGTCGGGTTCGGATGAGACACACGGGCCGTCCGTTCCGCCGCCGCCCATGGCGCTTCCCACCCGGCACCCGGAAAACAACGAGCACGCACAGAAGCGTCGCTCCATCATCGAGGCGGCCTGGTGGCTGTTCGCCCGCCGCGGCTTTTCCGCGGTCCGGATCGCGGATATCGCCTACGCCTGCAGTCTGAGCACGGCCGCGATCCACTACTACTTCTCCGGCAAGCGCGAGATCTTCGCGGAGGCACTCCGCTATTCAATCAAGCTGGCCTTCGACCGGCAGATCGCGGAGTTGCATTCCATTACCGACCCGGTCCGCCGGCTCAAGCGTCTGATCGAACTGCAGCTCCCCGCCGGCGAGCGCGGCAGTGCCGAGTTCTCCATCTGGCTGCAGACCTGGGCGGACGTCGCCGTCGATAGTTCCGGCAAGGAGAACCACGCGCAGGGGTACCGGCGCTGGTTCAAGACCGTGGAGGACGCCATCGTGCAGGGCCAGGAGGCTGGCGCCTTCGTGGTGGTTCCATCCGACGAACTTGCCATGGAGCTCACGTGCCTGATCGACGGCCTGGGAATCAAAGTTCTTACCGGCATGCTGACTTCGGATCAGATGTACCGCCACATCGAAAGTTTCATCGACCGCAACATCGTCCTAGAACAAGGGAGTCCTCAATGAACCGCAAGGTCATCGTCACCTGTGCCGTCACCGGCGCCGGGGACACCACCGGCAGGAGCGAGCATGTGCCCATCACTCCGGAGCAGATCGCGGACAACGCGATTGCTGCTGCCAGGGCCGGCGCATCGGTGGTCCATATCCATGTACGCGACATCGAAACCGGCCTAGGGTCGCGCGATGTGGCGCTGTACCGCGAGGTGGTTCGGCTGGTTCGCGAGAGCGACGTCGATCCGGTCATCAACCTGACCGCCGGCATGGGCGGTGACCTCATCCTGGATCCGGGCGAACCGACCAAGCAGCTGCCGGGCACGGACCTGGTCAGCGCTCTGGAGCGGTTGGCCCACGTGGAAGAACTGCGTCCGGAAATCTGCACCATCGACTGCGGCTCACTGAACTTCGGCGAGGGCAGCCAGGTCTACATCAGCACCCCGGACATGCTCCGCGAGGGCGCCGAGCGGATCAAGGAGCTCGGGGTCAAGCCCGAGATGGAAATCTTCGACACCGGCAACCTCTGGTTCGCCAACATCATGGTCGAGGAAGGACTCATCGCTCCCCCGCCGCTCTACCAGCTCTGCATGGGCATCCCCTACGGCGCCCCGGTCAACGCCGGCCTGCTGCACGCCATGGTGAACATGCTGCCGAAGGATGCGCAATGGACGTCCTTCGCGATTGGCCGCGACCAGCTTCCATGGGTGGCCCAGTCGGTCCTGCTCGGCGGGCACGTTCGGGTGGGCCTGGAGGACAACCTCTACCTCAGTAAAGGCGTGAAGGCGACCAACGCCCAGCTCACCGAGCGCGCCATCCAGATTGTGCATGATCTCGGGTCCTCCGTTGCCACTCCGGATGAGGCCCGCGAAATCCTCCAGCTCGAGAAAAAGGCCTGATCATGACCGAAGACTTCACTCCCCTGGATATGAACGACGTCGACACGATCGCCTGCGTGGGCATCGGCACGATCGGCGGGGGCTGGGCCGCGTATTTCCTGGCCCGCGGCTACCGCGTCAAGGCCTGGGATCCCGCACCGGACGCCGGGCCGAAGCTCCGCAGACTGATCGACGCCGCGTGGCCCGCCCTGACCAAGCTCGGGCTGGCGCCCAACGCGTCGAAGGACAACATCACCGTCCACACCGACCTCGCCGAAGCGGTTGCCGGAGTCGGCTTCGTGCAGGAAAGCGCGCCGGAGGTCCTGGAACTCAAGCAATCGCTGCTCGCGCAGATCGACGCGGTGACGGCGCCCGACGTCGTGATTGCCTCCTCCACCTCCGGGTACGGGATGACGGAAATGGCCACTGAAGCTAAGAATCCGTCCCGCCTGGTAGTGGGTCACCCCTTCAACCCGCCGTACCTCATCCCCTTGGTCGAAGTGGTGGGCGGCGAGCAGACCTCGGCAGCCGCGGTCAAATGGGCCTCAGCCTGGTACGAGTTGATCGGCAAATCCGTCATCACCATGGACCGCGAGGTTCCAGGGTTCATCGCCAACCGGCTGCAGGAAGCGCTGTGGCGCGAGGCACTGCACATGGTGGACAACGGCGAGGCGACTGTGGAGCAGATCGACCTTGCCATCACCGACGGCCCGGGCCTGCGGTGGCCGTTGCAGGGGCCGATGCTGACCTTCCATTTGGCCGGCGGCGAGGGCGGGATGGCGCACATGCTTGACCACTTCGGGCCATCCTTGCTGTCGCCGTGGACCCGGCTTGTGGCCCCGGAACTGACGCCTGAACTGCGCAACGCGGTCATCGCCGGCTGCGACGAGGAGGCCGCGGGACGATCCGTGGTCGAACTCGTGGCGGAGCGTGACGAGGCGATCATCGCGATCCGCAACGCCATCGCACATGTCAAGGCCGCCGGCGCATGAGTGCTCTTGCACCCGGCACCCTGACAGAGTACTCGTGCCGGGTGCAGCCCGAGTGGATCGACTACAACGGCCACATGTCTGAGGCTTTTTACGTCCTGGTCTTCGGCTACGCCACGGACCGGGTGATGGAGCAGCTTGGGCTCGATGACGAGTACCGCCGCTCCACAGGCCACTCGCTCTACACGGTCGAGGCCCACATCCGCTACCTTGCCGAGACCGGCGTGGACGCCGAACTCAGCGTGACCTCCCGCGTTGTCGGCACCGGACCGAAGAAGCTGCACCTTGCCCATGAGATGCGTTCCGGGGAAACGCTGATCTCCACCGAAGAGCTGCTGGCACTCCATGTGAACCAGCATTCCGGACGAAGTACCGAATTCGCACCCTCCGTTATGGACACCATCACCGGATTCCTGCCTGCCCTGAGCGAGCCGGCACCGGAATGGACCGGCAGGAAAATCAGTTCCTAGCCGTCCCCCTTTCAGAAAGAAGGACCAGTGGAAACATCTTCTGTTCTTCGCGGGCAACTGCGCGAGAAACCGGCACTTCCGCCGAGCCGGCGCCGCGTGCTCGGGCTCGGCATGGCCCTCGGACTGGGCGGCTTCCTGACCGCCTGCGGGGGAGGCCAAGCCGCCGTGCTGTCCGCCCCTGATGGTCCGGCCCGGCGTGGGGGGCGGCTGCGTGTTGGCCTCGCCGGCGGCGGTTCCGCCGACAGCCTGGACGCTCATACCCCGGTCAGCACCACCGACATCGCGCGGGTGGTCAACCTCTACGAGTCCCTGCTTTATCGGGACGAAAACTACGAACTAAAACCGCTGCTGGCGTCCAAGGTCACGCCGTCGGCCGACGCCCTGACCTGGACCGTCGACCTGCGCGACGATATCCGGTTCCACGACGGCCGCCCGGTCACCGGCAGGGACGTGGCCGCGACCTTCAAGCGCATCACTAACCCGAACGACCCAAAGAGCGGCGCCGCAAGCCTGGTGATCCTGGACGAAGTGGCCGTCATCAACGACCACCGGGTCGAGTTCCGGCTCAACACCCCGACGGCCACGTTCGACGACTCGCTGGGCCAGTATTCGCTGGGTATCGTGCCCGAGGACTTCGACCGGGCTGCGCCTGTCGGAACAGGTCCGTTCAAGCTCAAATCCTTCGCGCCTGGCCGCAACAGCGTCTTTGTTCGCAACGAGCACTACTGGAGGGACAGCGAGCCCTACCTGGATGAGCTCGAGATCCTGAATTTCAGCGACGACGACGCCCTGATCAACGCGCTGCTCTCCACTCAGGTCGACGCAATCGGCCAGATCCCCCTGACGCTGCTTGAGGTGATCGACGCCGACCCGCGGATCAGCATCCTGTCCGCGGAAACCGGCGCCTGGATGCCGTTCACGATGCGCGTGGACCGGCCGCCATTTGACGACAACCGCGTCCGCGAGGCCTTCCGGCTGGTCGTGGACCGGGAGCAGATGATCGAACAGGTGCTCAGTGGAAACGGCAGCCTCGGCAACGACATGTACTCACCCTTCGACCCCGGCTATCCCATCCATCTTCCCCAGCGCAAGCAGGACATTGCGCGGGCAAAGGAGTTGCTGGCCGAGGCCGGCCATCCGGATGGGCTCACGGTTGAGCTCGTGACGGCGCCCATCCAGTCCGGTGCTGTTGAAGCGGCGCAGGTCTTCGCCCAGCAGGCCGCCGCAGCGGGCATCACGGTCAAGATCCGTCAGGTGGACACCACTACTTTCTTCGGCGACAGCTACCTGAAGTGGGATTTTGCCCAGGACTTCTACTACACGCGCAACTATCTGCCGCAGGTCAACGCGAGCACCCTTCCTACGTCGCCGTTCAATGAAACGCACTGGGACCACCCTGAGTTCATGGCCCTGATCGGCAAGGCCAAGGCCACGGTCGACGACGGCGAACGCAACGCGCTGATCGCCCAGGCCATGGAAATCGAATACAACGAAGGCGGGTACATCATCTGGGGCCATGCGAACCAGGCGGACGCATACCAGCACTACGTGGCCGGCCTCGTTCCCAGCCGCACGGGGCTTGCCCTGTCCGGTTTCGAATTCCGCCGCGTCTGGTTAGGGGTCGCATCATGATGCCCACCATCCTGCGCAGGCTCGCCACCAGCGTGCTGATCCTGCTGGCCGTCTCCGTGATGGTCTTCGTCGCGACTCTGCTGCTGCCGGGCGATCCGGCCCAGGCCATTCTGGGTCAGCAAGCCACGCCGGAACGGCTGGCCGCGCTGCGAGAGCAGATGAACCTCAATGACCCCGTCTGGCAGCGCTACCTGGGGTGGCTGGGCGGTCTCTTCGTCGGGGACTTCGGTGTCTCCGCGGCCTCGGGCGGCCCGGTCAGCGCGCTGTTGGGGGAGCGGATCGCCGCCTCGCTGGTCCTGCTCGTGGCGGCCGGTGCCATCAGCATCCCCATCGGACTGCTGGTGGGAACTTACAGCGCGCTTCGCCGCGGCCGGGCGGGCGACCACATCACCACCGGCACCAGCCTGGTGCTCGCCGCACTGCCGGAATTCGTCATCGGCATCGCGCTGGTCACCGTATTTTCGACGACGGTGTTCACCATCCTGCCGTCGGTCACCATGGCCCCGCCCGGGGAACCCGTGTGGAACTATCCGCAGCAGCTCGTCCTCCCGACACTGACCCTGATCCTCGTCGTGACGCCCTACATCACCCGGATGACGCGGGCCACGATGCTGGAGGTCCTGGAGTCCGGGTACGTGGAAATGGCCCGGCTCAAGGGGGTGCCCGAGCGGCAAGTCATCCTGAAGCACGCCCTGCCCCACGCGCTCTCCCCCGTCGCCCAGGTGATTGCCATCCAGCTGGCTTGGATGGCCGGCGGCGTGGTGGTCGTCGAATTCCTCTTCCGCTATCCCGGCGTGGGCCAGGCGCTCGTTGATGCGGTGACCAATCGGGACGTGCAGGTGGTTCAGGTGCTCGCCATCCTCATCGCCGCCGTCTACATCGTCGTGAACCTGCTGGCCGACGTCGTCGGCATGCTGACCAATCCGAAGCTACGCACCGGGGGTGCCCGATGACCGCCATTGATTCGCCGCAGATCATCACCCAGGAAACCAAGGCCCCTCCCGGGCTGCTCCGGCGCCTGGTGGCACAGCGCCAGGCGAAGATCGGGATCGGGCTGAGCGCCGCCGTCGTGCTTCTTGCCCTGCTGGGACCGGTGCTGCTCCCCCTGATCACGGGTTTCACCAGCACCGAATTCACCGGGCGGCCGTTCCGTCCGGACGGACTTTTCGGCACCGACAACCTCGGGCGCGATGTCTTCAGCCGCTTCCTCGACGGCGGGCTGCGCCTGCTGGCCTACTCGGCACTCGCAACTCTCCTGGGCATGGCGCTCGGTGTGCTGGCGGGGATGACGGCGGCGTATCAGGGCGGCCGGGTGGACAGCCTGATCATGCGCAGCAACGATGTCCTGCTGGCGCTGCCCTCGCTGGTATTTGCGCTGCTGGCCATCACGGTCCTGGGGCCGGAGGGCTGGGTGCTGGTGGCTGTCATCGGTATTACCCATGCACCTCGGATCGCCCGGGTGACGCGCTCCGCCACCGTTGACGTCATCACCGAGGACTTCATCCGTGCCGCCGAGATGTACGCCGTGCCGCGCTGGAAGATCCTCGTGCAGGACGTCCTGCCGAACATCACAGGCCCGCTCATGGTGGAGCTGGGCCTGCGGATGACCTACTCGATCGGCGCAGTTGCATCGTTGTCCTTCCTGGGCTTGGGCATGCAGCCGCCCACCGCGGACTGGGGGCTGATGATCAATGAGAACCGGATCGCACTGGTGGTCCAGCCCTGGGGCGTCATCCTGCCGGTACTCGCCATCGCCGTCCTGACCGTCGGCATCAACCTGATCACCGATTCGCTGGCGCGTGCGGCAGCGAACTCCAACGCGGGAGCAATCTAATGAGCACTTCCCTGCAGGACTCCATCAGGACAGCCGTCCTCAACGTCTCCGCCCTGCGGATCGAAACCACCGCAGGCCTGGAGATCCTCAAAGACGTCTCCTTCGAACTGCAGCCGGGACGTATCCTGGCACTCGTGGGCGAGTCCGGCTCCGGCAAGACCACAGCCGGGCTGGCGTGCCTGGGACATTTCAGGGCGGGGTTGAAGCATGCCGGCGGCGAGATCCGGATGAACGGAACCGGTTCGTCGTCAAACATGCTGGACCTGCCGGAAACTGAACGCCGGAAACTGCGCGGCGGAACCATTTCCTACGTCCCGCAGGATCCCGCCCTGTCGCTGAACGCCGCGATGCGGATCGGCGACCAGATCCTGGAGGTGCTGCGGGTGCACGGCTACGGGAGTTCGGACACGGAGCGCAGGGCGCGGACGGCCGAGGTGCTGGCGGAGGTGGGGCTGGACAACAGCACCGCATACCAGCGCCGCTACCCGCACCAGCTCTCCGGCGGGCAGCAGCAGCGCGTCGGCATTGCGATGGCCTTCGCCTGCCGGCCCAGCATCATTGTGATGGATGAGCCCACCACCGGCCTGGACGTGACCACGCAGGCGCTGGTACTGCAGACCATCGACCAACTGACCGAACTGCACCACGTCGCCGGGCTCTACATCACCCACGACCTGGCCGTGGTGGCGAAGATTGCCGATGAGGTGGTGGTCATGCTCTCCGGCGAGGTGGTGGAACAGGGGCCCGCCGAGCGGGTGCTCTATCAGCCGCAGCACGAGTACACGCGGAAGCTGCTCGACTCCGTTCCGGACCTGGCAGGGAAGCGCCGGGTGGGCCGGACATCGGCCATTACCGGCGAACAGCCGGTGGTCGACAGGGTGGAGCGTGCGGGGGGCCAGCCGGGACCGGACCATCGCGCGGGCGCCGGATCCAACGCGACCGGCGGCACCGTTCAGGCCAGGGCAGTGGCATCCACGGACTCGCCGCGGCCTGGCGAAACCGCGGCGCTCCTGGAGGTATCCGACCTGCGGCTGGCCTACGGCAGCAACCAGATCCTGGATGGCATCAGCTTCAGCTTGGCGCCGGGCGAGTCCATGATGCTGCTGGGCGAGTCAGGCTCCGGCAAGACAACGCTTTCCCGCTGCGTCGCCGGCCTCAACGACGACTATGCGGGCGACGTGCGGCTCGCCGGGGATCTCTTGGCGGGGGGCACCCGTGCCCGCACCGCCGAGCAGCGCCAGCGCATCCAGTACGTCTTCCAGAGCCCGTTCTCCTCGCTGAACCCGCGCCGGACCATCTGCGAGTCGGTGGAGGTTCCGCTGCAAATGTCGGGCCGGATGGGGCGCAGGGAACGGCGCCTCCGGGTGCTCGAGGCGTTGGACCAGGTCAGGCTCGGCAGCAGCTATTTGGACCGCCGCCCGGGCGATCTCAGCGGCGGCGAGCGCCAGCGGGCCGCCATTGCCCGCGCACTGGTCAATGCCCCGTCGCTGCTGGTCTGCGACGAGGTCACGTCCGCCCTTGACGTCTCGGTGCAGGCATCCATCATCGATTTGCTGCGCACGCTACAGCAAGAGACACGGATGTCGATGCTCTTCGTCACGCACAACATCGCCCTCGCCCGGCACATCTCGCAGCGCATGGCCATTCTGCAGCACGGGCGGATCGTGGAGTCCGGCAGCACCGAAGAAGTACTGGAACATCCGCGGCACGAATACACGCGGGAGCTGTTGGCCAACGTCCCCACGTTCTAAACAGCACAGCGACAGGGAAGGAGGATCGTGGAGCCGAGTTTTGAGAACCATAACGACGGCGGCCTGCCGCAGCCGGGGTTCGACGGCCTGCGGGAAATTTTCGGCCGGCATCTGGCGGCCGCCCAGGGCGGCATGGCTTTCTGCGTCTACCGGTCCGGCGAACCAATGGCCCGTTTCTACGGCGGCAGCACCACAAGGCGGCCCGAGCCGTCCGCGGAGGTGGAAGAAGCTTGGAGCGCCAGGACCATGGCGGTCATGTTCTCCGGCACCAAGGGCGTGGTGGCCACGGTGGCGGCGATGCTGGTGGACCGCAGCCTGCTCGATGTCCGGAAGCCCCTGGCCGAGTACTGGCCAGAGTTTGCCGCCGGCGGCAAGGAAGCCGTCACCGTCGCCCAACTGCTCAGCCATACAGTCGGGCTGCCCTATGTGGACCCCGAGCCCGAGGGAGATGACCCGCAGCTGGACAACGCGGCGAACGCCCGGGCCCTCGCCGCCCAGGCCCCTCTCTGGGAACCGGGCAGCAAGGTGGCCTACCACGCCGCCACCTACGGGTACCTGATGACGGAGGTCTTCCGTCGCGCCACGGGCAAGCCGGTCGGCCAGCTGATCGCCGAACTCATCCGCGAACCCCTGGGCCTGGAGATCCATCTGGGCCTGCCGGAAGAGCTCGATCCCCGCGTGGCCACGGTTTTCCGCTCCGACAGCTACGCCGTCAGCACCTTCCTCCAGGATCCGGAGCGGCGCAGGATCGTCGAGCGTATGTACCGGAACCTGGTGGACCCGGAGAAGGACCCGTTCAACAGTGTGGGCTTGCGCCGGGGTGAGCTCTCAGCCGGAGGCGGCATCGGCACGGCCGACGCCATGGCCAACCTGTACTCTCGCTTGGCTGATCCGGCCGGCGGCGTGGTCAGCCGGGCGGCACTGGCCGACGCCACCAGCACCTGGGCAGAAGGAGTGGACGCCATCAATGACAGGCCCCTGCGCTTCGGCCTCGGCTACGAACTCGCGGACCCCATAGGAACCTACGGCCCCGTCGCTCCGGCCTTCGGCCACTCAGGCGCCGGCGGCGGGCTGCACGGAGCCTGGCCCGGCAAGAACGTCGGCTTCTCCTTCCTGACAAATGAGATGCTCGCCGAGAACCATGACAGGCGGGCCAAGGACCTGCTCGCAGAGCTGGCGAGGCTCGTCTGACTGCCCGTTAAGCCACCCCGCGTCACACAACGCGACGGCATCCCGCTCAGGGCAGGCAACGTCCTACCCTTGACAGGTGACTTTGACTAAGATCCGCACCGCCGCCGCGAGCTCACTCGCCGCCGCCGGTCTCCTGTTTGCCCTCGCCGCCTGTTCCGCGCCGGCCACCACCACGCCCACCACCTCCGCCCCGGCGTCGACCGCAGCGGCTTCATCCAGCGCCGCCTCCGGGCCCTGCGCCGGCGTGAAGGTCATCGTCGATTCGGGCTCCCTGAAGCAGGCAGCGGCCGATAAGTCCGTGTGCGTGCCCGTGGACGGACCGACACCCGCCTCCAAGGTGCTCGAAGAAGCCGACGTGAAGACGGTGGGCACCACGCAGTACCCCACCGAACTGGTGTGCCGGGTGAACGGTGTACCCGCCGCAGACTTCGAAATCAAGCACAAGGCCGGCACGTACAAGGAAGAGTGCGCGGGAATGCCCGCCGCCTTTGCGTACTGGTCCCTCTGGGTTAAGCCCGCCGCCGGAGCCTGGGAATACGCCCAGGAAGGCCTCGCCACCCTGCAGGTGAGCCCGGGCCAGAGCCTGGAACTGCTCTTCACGGTCGACGGCGAACCGGCCGCCCCCGCGGCATGACCTTCCGACCCGCGCCGTTACGCGCGGCGGCAGTCCTCGCCGTCGTGTTCATCGCGGCGCGGGTCATCTACCGCGTCCTTTTCAACGGGGCGGGCATCGGCGAACCGCTGCTGCTCAACCTGCCGGCGGTCCGGCTGCCTGCCCCGTACGCGCATGTGGTCTTCCTCGGTCCGGTAAGCGGACCTGGCCTGTGGGCCGCGGTGGTGTCCGCCCTGCCGATTGCCGGGATGTTCCTCGCGTTCGGCCTGCTCAACGCCTGGGTGGACGTGGCCCGCGGCTTCGTGCACCTGGCCCGCCGCGGCCCCATGCAGGGCCTGGCGCGGACACTCGTGGTGGCGTGGGCGGCGCTTCCCGCACTCGCCGACGCCGTATCCTCCGTCCGCCTGGCGTTCCGGTTGCGGGGCGAACGCTTCGGGCCCCGCGCCCTGGTGCCCGTGCTCGAGCGCACCCTTGAGCACGCGAGCCGGGTGGCCGCGGCCCTGGAGCTGCGCGGCTTCGGGAGCCGGGCAACGCACCAACCAGGGAACGACGGCGGCCCGCTTCTGGTCCGGGACGCACAGTTCCGCATCGGTGACGCGGAGATACGCGTCGCCGGATTCACGCCGTCGAGCGCGTCCATCACTGTTATTACCGGGCCAACCGGTTCCGGAAAGTCCACCGTCCTGCGGGGCATCGCCGGCCTCCTCTCCCACGTTGACGGCGGCGAAATTTCCGGCACCGTGCGCGTCGCCGGAGCGGACCGCGCCGCCACGGCGCCGCGCGATACCGCCCGGTTCATCGGCGTCGTCCTGCAGAATCCCCGCGCCGCCTTCGCCTCCACCCGGGTCCGGGACGAGATCTCCCTGACCCTTGAGCTGCGCGGCATGGCATCCGCTGCTGCCAAGGCCCGGGTAGTGGAGGTCGCGGAGCGCATCGGGGTGTCGGCGCTGCTGGAGCGGAACATCAGCACCCTCTCGGCGGGTGAGGCAACACTCGTGGCCATCGCCGCCGCAGTGGTGGACCGCCCGGCCCTGCTCCTGGTCGACGAGCCCCTGGCCGACCTCGATACCGCGGCCCGCGCCCGAGTCATCGCCGTACTCAACGACCTCGCCCACCATGACGGTGTCTGCGTCATCGTCGCTGAGCACCGGGCGGCAGCACTCGTCCCGGTTGCCGATGCGTGGTGGACCATCGACGACGGCGCCCTGGTAGCGGGTGCGGCGCCCTCCCCTTCTGCGCCGCGCGAGGTCCGTCCAACGGCGGAGCCAGCTGAGCACGCGCCCGTCCTGACTGCTACAAACCTCGCCGTGCACCGAAAAGGCAAGCCGCTGGTGCGCGATGCGTCCCTGACCCTGCACCGCGGTGAAGTGGTGGCCCTGGTGGGGCCGAACGGTGCCGGGAAGTCGTCCCTCCTGGTGGCGCTCGCCCTGGGTGGAGGAACGGTCGACGGCGGCACGTTCGACGGCGGCCGCGTCGCCCTCGTGCCGGACGCCTCGGACGACCTCTTCACCAGGGATACGGTCGCGGGAGAGCTCCGCGCCGCCGAGCGGCGGCAGGCGCGCGCCGGGCGCCACGCAGACCGTGGCGCTGACCAGCGTCCCCCAATCTCCGCGGCTTCACACCTGGCCAGTCTGCGGGGAGACGTCCGGATTCCCATTGGGCACGAGCACCCCCGCGACCTCTCAACCGGTGAACGCCGGATCCTGGCCATCACGCTGCAGACCATGGACAACCCCCAGGTACTCCTGATCGACGAGCCCACCCGCGGACTGGATCCTGCGGCGCGTACAGCAGTCGCAGCGGCGCTGCGGGCGGCAGCGGACTCCGGCGCGGCTGTCCTCATCGCCACGCACGACCACGACTTTGCCCACGGCCTCGGTGCCCGGATCCTCCCGATGAGTGACGGCGTCGCGCCTTCCTCCGCACCAGAAGCCGCCCCCGAACCGCCCCTTCCGCTTCCCCGGCAGGAAAATGCCGGACCCCGGCCACGCGTCACCGAACAACCGGACCCGCACGCCCCGACACGGCAGCGCCGACTCCGGATGCCGCGTGGCGTGGAACTCGCCGTCCTCGCAGC
The DNA here is from genome assembly GCF_024294965.1 of Pseudarthrobacter humi. Classification (NCBI taxonomy): domain Bacteria; kingdom Bacillati; phylum Actinomycetota; class Actinomycetes; order Micrococcales; family Micrococcaceae; genus Pseudarthrobacter; species Pseudarthrobacter humi. Next base: position 39,755 of record NZ_JANCLV010000018.1, on the reverse strand, counting down.
CGCAAACCTCCTCGCCCTCGCAGCGTTCTGCTGGCCGCTGCTCGCCGCAGCCCTTCCGCAGGATGCCGCCGCGGCCCTCCCCTACGCGGCGCTGGCCATCGCGCCGCTCGCCGCCGTCGCCGTCGTCGTGTCCCTCGATGGGTCGGTGCGCTCCGCCCACACGGTGGCGTTGCTCGGCGTCCTGGCAGCGGTCGGTTCCGCAGTGCGGGTGGCGAGCACCGGCGTCGGGGGCGTGGAAGCAGTGTTCATCCTGCTGATCCTCGCCGGCAGGGCGTTCGGCGCGCGTTTCGGCATGCTGCTCGGCGCCGCCACCATAGCCCTCTCCAGCGCGCTGTGGGGCGGGATCGGGCCGTGGACACCGTTCCAGATCTTCGCCTGCGCGTGGGTGGGCGCCGGGGCCGGTCTGCTCCCTCGGCGGGTGCGGGGCAAGGCCGAACTGTGGATGCTGGCGGCCTACGGCGTCGTGGCGTCCTACCTGTTCGGCCTGCTGACCAACCTGTGGTTCTGGCCGTTCGCGGTGGGCGCCGGCACCGGCATCTCCTATGTGCCCGGCGCGCCGCTGGGCACCAACCTGAGCAGCTTCCTGCTGTACTCGCTGGTGACGTCGACGGCGGGCTGGGACACCCTGCGTGCCGTCACCACAGTGGTCGGGATTGCCGTGGTGGGGCGGGCCATCCTTGCGGCACTCCGGCGGGTGAAGCCGGTCTCCAGCGCGGTTCCTGGACCAGGCGGGCAGGCTTCACTTGACCAGGACAGGGACCGGCTACAAATCGGGGCTTGAGGACAGTTCCATGGTGCGCTTGGGCTTGGAGCCGGTCCCACATTGCGGCTGTCTCGCGGCCGAACCGGTCGGGGGCGACGTCGGGATGGCTAGGGCGTTCTCCTGGCGGATGTGCAGCAGCCTGGCTGCGTAGGCCAAGGACACGGAGGATCCTAGGATTCGCTATTTCCTGTGGATAGTCTGGGACAGGACGCCACCCTACGGAGGGTCAGTGAGAATGTGATCGAAGCAGCTGCTGCGGTAATCGGCCGGAACAACGTCACCATATTTGGCCGGGATGATGGGCCTGTGATGATGTTTGCCCACGGTTTTGGCTGCGATCAGGCTATGTGGCGGAAGCTGCTGCCCTATTTCGTTGATGATTACCGGCTGGTGCTTTTTGATCATGTAGGTGCAGGAAACTCCGACATCAGTGCCTATGACTGGGAGAAGTACGGGTCCCTGGATGGGTACGCGTCGGACCTGCTGGAGATTTGCGCCGCCCTTGAACTTGAGGACATTATCCTGGTGGGCCACAGTGTCAGCACGATGATCGCCGTGATCGCCGCAGTGCAGGACCCCAGCCGTTTCTCCCACCTGGTCCTGCTTGCTCCTTCACCCCGTCATACGGATGACCCGTACGACGGCTACGTGGGCGGGTTTTCGCGGGAAGACATCGAGGGCCTGCTGGCATCTCTGGACAGCAACTATTTCGCCTGGGCCGCGGCCTTGGCGCCCATGGTTATGGGCAACCCGCAAGAGCCGGAATTAGCGGAGGATCTGCGGGGCAGCTTCTGCCGGACAAATCCGACCATCGCACGGCACTTCGCCGGGGTAACCTTTTTCTCCGACACCCGCCCTGAACTGAAAAAGTTGCGCACCAGCTGCCTGATTCTGCAGTGCTCCGACGATCGGCTTGCCCCGCCGGAAGTGGGCGCCTACCTGCACAAGAATCTGGATCACAGCACCTTGGTGCAGCTCCAGGCCACCGGGCACTGCCCCCACGTCAGCGCTCCGGAGGAAACGGCCCGGGCGATTCTGCACTACCTCGACACCCGCTCGTGACAGGCCTTCTGTTATCAAGCACCCTGCGGGTGCCTGATAACAGATGTTCACAGGGCTGCGCTGGTGCGCTGTGCAAGGGTCCGGAGGATTCCTGTGTGGTCAAGGGCGCCGTCGCCCCGCGCGACCATATCCTCGAAAAGATCCCGGATTACCGTGCTCAGGGGCAGCTCCAGGAGTGCTGTTCTAGCCGCCCCCAGCACGAAGTTGAGGTCCTTCAGCTGGTTTTGGGCGCTGCCGCCACCAGTGAAATCGCCGTCTATCCATCTGTGCCCTTTTTGGCGCAGCACCTCGGAGTCGGCCAGCCCACCCCGAAGCAGTTCAAGCATCACCGATGGATCCAGTCCCCCGCCGCGCGCGAGAAGCATGGCTTCGGAAACTGCCGTGACCGTGCCGGCGACCACGATCTGGTTGCAGGCCTTGGCCAGCGCGCCCGAACCTCCCGAACCCATGTGCCGGATAGTGCTGCCCATGAACCCGAACGCCGGGGTGACCGAGCTGAACGTGTCTTCGTCCCCGCCCACCATGATGCTCAGGGTGCCGTTTTCGGCGCCCACGGTGCCGCCACTGACGGGGGCATCCAGGACTCGGACGCCGTGTTCGCGAAGCATCCGTTCGCCAAAGGCCGCCACTGCCCCCGGCGAGACGGTTCCGTGCACGACGAGTATCGGCCGGGCAATGCCCTTGGCTGTCCATCCGGCTATCAGGCCCTCTTCTCCCGGAAGCAACGCTTCGACGTGGCTTAGGTCCGGCAACACGGTGAGTACGATGCCGGCGGCCGCCTCAAAAGGTGAGGTCGCAACGCGGGCGCCCAGGCCCGCCAAGGCTTCGGCCTTCGAGGCAGTCCGGTTCCAGACTGTCAGCTCGCCGTAGCCCTTCAGCAGCCGACGCGCCATGGGTTCCCCCATCGGCCCTAATCCCATGAGGGCAAGCGCTGGGTGGTCATGTTCAGGCATTGGGGATCCTTTAGCGATTAGGGCGGCGTTACTGCTTGGTCAGGAGATCAGACGGCCACAGGATGAGTTGCGGGAAGATGGCCAGCATGACGATGGCAATCACCATGACCACGTACAGCGGCACCGCGGCCTTCACGATCTTCTCCATCGGCAGCCCGCTGACATAGGATGCCGCGAACAGGCAGACGCCGACAGGCGGCGTGACCAGGCCAACGGCAAGGGCAGCAACGAGGAAGACGACGAAGTGGACGGGATCCACACCGGAAGACACGGCCGCGGGCATGAGCACCGGTGTGCAAAGCAGGATGGCTGCAACTTTGTCCATCACGGTTCCGATGACGATCAGGATCAGGCCGATCAGTAGCATGACGATGGTGGGGTTAGTGCTGACGCTCAGCAGCCAGCTGCTGACCTTTGCCGGCAGCCCGTCAATGGTGAAGATGTATGAGGCGACGCCGGCGATCATGGCGATGAGCAGGATGGTGCCGGTGGTGAGGCCGGCGTCCACGATCATCTTGGGCATCTGGCGCCACTTCATGTCCCGGTAAACGTAGATGCCGACCAGCAGGCTGTAGAAGACGGCAACGGCGGCCGCCTCCGTGGGCGTGACGAGCCCGCTGAACATGCCCACCAGGATGATCACCGGGCCGCCCATGGCCGGGATTCCCCCGAGGACGATCCGAAGGCCCTTCTTGAAAGGCGTCCTTGAGACCTCGCCGTAACCATGGCGTGCCGACAGGAAGAAATTCACAAGCATCAGGACGATGATCAGGACAATGGACGGTCCAAATCCTCCCGCGAGTGCAGCGCCTACCGAGACGTTCGCGGTCGAGGCGGCGATGATCATGAGGATGCTCGGCGGTATCAGTGAGGACAGGGTAGCGGTGACCATGGTCATCGCTGCCGCGTAGGGCCGCGGGTACTTATGGTCAGTCATGGCCTTGATCTCGATCTTGCCGAGGCTGACAATGTCGGCAACGGAGGAACCGGAGATGCCGCCGAAGATTGCGCTCGATGCGATGTTCACTTGGCCAAGGCCGCCGCGGAAGCGGCCGAAGATGACTTCGGCGCCACGGAAGATCCGGTCCGAGATACCCCCTCCGGCCATGAGGTTGCCGGCCAGGACGAACAAGGGGACAGCAACCAGCAGGAAGCTGTTCATGGAGCTCATCATGGACTGCGGTAATAGTTCGAGGGGGATGTCGAAGATCAGCAGCGTGGCGATGACGCCAATGCCGAGTGAGACTGAGAGCGGAACGCCCAGCAGCAGCAGGAGGAGGAATATGCCCAGCAGGGTCAGGCTCATGCGATCATCTCTCCTTCGAGGATTCTCTTACGCATATACGGGGAGAAGTAGACGGTTGTGATGTGGGCGACGATGGCCAGTGCCGCGCTGATCACCAGGGGCAGGGTTACCAGGAACATCTTCAGTCCCAGGGCAGGACTGGACTCTCCGGCGGCGTACTGCTGCAGCATCAGTTCCCACGTCTTGTAGAGCAGGACACTGAAGAACACGGTCCCGCAGATGGCGTAGAGATGCACGCTGACTTGCTTGAGCCAGGCTGGTCCCCACGCCACAGCGAAGTTCACACGCGGGTGCACGGCGGCCCGGAAGCCTGCTGCCATCCCCAGGAAGGTGGTGTCCATGAACAGGAAACGGGTCAGTTCCTCGGTCCATGGCAGCGAGGCTCCCATCTGCCGGCTGACCATCTGGGCAGCAAGGCTGAGCAGCATCGCGCAGATTCCGACGAAGAGGAGAGCATCCACGGCTTTCCAGATCAGACCATGAGGTTCCGAGACTTCGCCTACCGGAACCACCTTGATGCTATGTTCGGCCGCCTGGTGTTCGGCCCCCCGGGTTGGGGTGCTTCCATCATCATGCACTGAACTCGTCTCCTGCACTGGACCCGTCACCTCAACGTCCAAGGAACTCAAGGCTTGACTGGACGAATTCCTTGCCTACCTTGCCCTCAAGCTCGGGGTAGACCTTCTGCGCTGCCGCCTGGAACTTTTCCCTGGCTTCGGGCGTCAGCTCGTTGATCTTCACGCCTTCGCCCTTGAGCTTGTCGAGGGTTTTGGTGGCTTCGTCGTTGTCGTACTTTGTCTTGAAGTCAGCGGTCTCGTCCGCTGCTTCCTGCAGGACCTTCCGGGTGTCCTCATCGAAGGAGTCCCACTTCTTCTTGCTGAACCCAAGGACGAAGCCGTCGGAGATGTGGCCCGTCAGGGAGAGGTAGTCCTGGACTTCGAAGAACTTGTTGTTGACTGGAACTTCCAGAGGGTTTTCCTGGCCGTGGATAGTGCCGAGCTGCAGGGCGGTGTAAACCTCTTTGAAGTCCATCGGCGTCGGGTTGGCGCCCAATGAGCCAAAGAACTTAACCCAGAGGTCATTCTGCGGTACGCGGAGCTTCAGGTCCTTGAAGTCCTCGGGCTGGGTGATGGGACGCATCGAGTTGGTGGTGTGCCGTGGAGTACGGGTCAGCATTGACACGCCCTTGATGCCCAGCTTGTCCAGTGAGCCCAGCAGTTCCTTGCCCGGTTCGCCTTGGAGGTACTTGGTGACCTCATCTGTGTCCTTGAAGAGGTAGGGAAGGCTGATGGCATTCATTCTTGGTTCGAAGGACGCGTATACCGAGGTGGACATGATGGTCGAGTCCAGCGTGCCGTTTCCAAGCAGGTTGACGGCGGCGTTCTGGTCTCCGCCAAAAAGGGTGCCGTCGGGGAATGTCTCGACCTTGACCTTGCCGTCGCTCAGCTCGGCAACCTTGTCGGCGAAGTGCTTTCCGGTGACGCCCACGGAAGAGGTTGCGGGGTCGCCGAGGCCGAGGCGGATGGTGGTGCTGGGCGCGCCGGCGCCGGGCGCCCCGCCCCCGCCGCAACCGGTGAGGACAGTAGTAACGGTGAGTGCAACGGCCACAGCTATGGTGGCCAGGATGCGCTTGGGCATCTGATTCTCCTTTGAATACTTGCTGGTTCCTGGCCTACACGGACAGGGGTACTGATGCTTTGATGGCGGTGATTAAGCGTCCTGGGCTGTGCGGATATGGTCGAGAAGGGCTGCTCTTGCAGCTTTCTCGTTCCGCTTGCCCAGTGTTTTGTAGACGCGGCGGTGCTCGCGCAGGCTGCCTTCCCGCCGTGAATCATCCCGAAGTGGAACCGGTACACTTTTTTACCACACGCTGGCGGGGCTGTAAACCGTTGGGAGCGGATGCCAGCTTGGATTACTTTGTGAAGTGCACCCGGGCAACGCTGGACCGTTCGACCAGTTCGGCGGCTACGCGTATGATTTTGGGTTCTCCCGACGCCTTGCCCTGCGTGTTGGACAAAGCGAGCTGCACAGAGTGCCGGGCGAGCAGATCTATGGGTTGCCTGACGATTGTCAGGGCCGGGGTCATGAGTTCGGTCCAAGGCGAATCTTCGAAGACGATGACGGACAGCGTCCCGGGGATGTCTATTCCGGCGTGGGAGAGGCGCCGCAGAACTTCGGTTACCTGGGCGGTATTTGCCACCACCAAGGCGGTGGGCGGCTCCTCGATGCTGAGCAGCGCCGACGCGGCATCTCCGCCCGCCGACCCGCGGAACGCGGCATGCCGGATGAGGAGCTCATCCTGCTCCAGGCCGGCTGTTTCCAGGGCTTGCCGATAGCCGGCGATCCGGTCCCTTCCCGTAGATGAGGCAGCGGGCCCGGAAATGATCCCGATGCGGCGGTGGCCATGGGCGGCGAGGAGCGCAGTAGCAGACCGCGCGGATTCAAAGTTGTCGATGCTCACCACGTCAACTTCGGGAAGCGAAGGAATTGATCTGTCGACAAAAACCACATCAGTCCCGAGGTCCTGAAGCTGCTTCCAGATGGCCAGGTTGTTGCCGGTCGGGGTGGCGATAATCCCACTGACCCTGCGTTCGATCAGTGTCGCCAGACGCTCTGACTCCAGCTGGTCATCCTCCTGCGTGGTCATCAGCAGCACCTGGATTCCGCGGGCGTGCGCCTCCTGCACCACCCGGTCGGCGAGTCGGGCGAAAAAGGGGTTCGAGACATCGGCGAGCAGCAGCCCCAGCGTAGTAGGCGGGCCAAACTTAAGCTCCCTGGCCGCCGTGCGGGGATGGTAACCGAGGTTCTTCATGACGTCGTTAACCCTGCCCCGTGTGGCTTCAGCGACTGGACCTGATCCCGGGTTCAGCACCCGGGAGACGACTGCAACGGACACCCCCGCCGCCTGGGCAACATCGCGGATGGTCGGTTGTTTCTGCACGCCTACTCCTTAGGTGGCACTTCCTGGACATCTGGAACCTTTTTCAGCCTAGGGCTTGACCTTGGCCCTGCGCCTGTGACATAAAAGTGTACCGGTTCCACTTATTTTACCTTAGTTCGATCCCGGTTGGCCTGCAGCCTCACCACCAAAGGCGGCGAGCCGCAAGGTGAAAAGTAGGAGCCCAAAAGCTGCGGTTGATCCCAGACCAGCCCGCATCCCTTCCGGAACAGCGCCGTATCCCTTGAAAGGCAACCCATGAATCTGCACCATCTCCTGACCCAGCGCGAGGCCGACGGAAAGCCCATCCGGGTTGGCCTGATCGGCGCCGGACGCTACGGGACGATGTACCTGGCCCAGGCAAACAACATCCCGGGCATCCACGTCGTCGCCATCGCAGACATCAACGTCAAGCGCGCTGAAGGTGCTTTTGAACTCGTTGGATGGCCCAAAGACCAGATCGCTCCCGACATAGCAACCGCCCTGAGGGACCGCTCAACCGCGATCGTGGCCAACGCCGATGAGCTTTTCGACGTCGACATCGACATCATCGTGGAAGCCACCGGCAACCCCATCGTTGGCGTCAAGCATGCACTGCGCGCCATCGAAACGAAAAAGCACATCATCATGGTCACGGTTGAAGCCGACGCCCTGGCAGGGCCCGCTCTGGCCAAGCGGGCAGAAGCAGCCGGCGTTGTCTACTCAATGGCATACGGCGACCAGCCGGCCCTAATCATGGAACTCGTCGACTGGGCCCGCACCAGCGGATTCGACGTCGTCTGCGCCGGCAAGGGCGCCAAATTCCTCGAGCACTACCACGAGATGAACCCCGACAACGTCTGGGAAAACTGGGAATTCTCCAAGGAACTCACCGACTCCGGGCAGCTGAACCCCAACATGCACACCTCGTTCCGGGACGGCACCAAGGCCGCCATCGAAATGGCCGCCGTCGCCAACGGGGCAGGACTGGTCCCCTCTGACACCGGGCTGACGTTCACGCCGGGAGACGTGGAGGAAATCGCCTCAATCTGCCGGCCCGCCGACGTCGGAGGAGCCCTCGCACACGAAGGGACCGTCGACGTCATGTCCAGTGTCAACCGCGACGGCACCTGGATCCCCCACAACACCCAGGAAGGCGTCTTCGTCGTCGTGAAGGCCACCAACGCCTACGTCTCCGGCTGCTTCAACGAATACCCCTGGCACCCGGACCCCACCGGCCAGTACGCTGCCCTGTACCGCCCCTACCACTACGTCGGTCTGGAACTGAACGTATCCATCGCCAACGCCGTCCTCCGCGGAATCCCCACGGGTTCACCCATCGGGTTCTTCGGCGACGTGGTCGCCACCGCCAAAAAAGACCTTAAAGCCGGTGAATTCCTCGACGGCGAAGGCGGATACACCGTCTGGGGCCAACTCGTTTCCGCGAAGCACTCCGTGAGTACCGGTGCACTGCCAGTCGCGCTGGCCCACCACGTGGAACTGCGCAATGACGTGGCCAAGGGCGGAATCGTCCGCTGGGAAGACGTCATCATGGACGACTCGCTCGACCAGGCCCTCGAACTGCGTCGCGAAACCGAGGCCCTTGCCCTTGAAGAAAACCTCGCTGTCCGCAGCTAAGTCTGAAGGACACTCAGCGGATGTTCGTCGCGGACTGACGCACTTATAGCCGTCGGTCCGCGCCGCGTCCTCAAGGACCCTCCCACGCCCCTCCAGGGCACCCTATGAAGCAAGGAGAACCTCACCGTGACCATCGTCGTCACCGCTGCTTTCAGCCCGAAGGAAGGTGCCTTCGACCAGGTCGTCGCCGCCCTCTCCCCCGCAATCAGCGAAGTCCACCAGGAACCCGGCTGCCTGCTCTACGCGATACACGAGGCCCCAAACAACCAGATCCTCATGATCGAGAAATGGGAATCAGCTGCGCTGCTCGACGCCCACGGCCAAGGTGAACCGGTCAAACGCCTGAACGCCTCCCTCGAAGGCCTGCTGGAAAAACCCGTCGTAGTGACCCGGCTGGTGCCGATGCCCGCAGGAACAGCGCAACAGGGAGCGCTGTAGTGCATGGGCCCCTTGTCGTCATGGGCGTGGCGGGCTCGGGCAAGACTGCGGTCGGCGCCGCCCTGGCAGCCCGGCTCGGAGCAACCTTCAAGGACGCAGACGACCTGCACCCCTTGGCGAACGTCGAAAAAATGACAGCTGGCGTACCGCTCACCGATGAAGACAGACGGCCCTGGCTTCGCCTGGTCGGCGCAGAACTCGCGGGCGAACACCCCCATGGGATCGTCGTTGCCTGCTCGGCCCTCAAACGCGACTACCGTGACGCTATCCGCGCAGCCGCTCCCTCCACCAGGTTCGTCCTCTTAAAGGTCGACCCTTCGATACTGAAGGAGCGGTTGGTCCAGCGTCCAGGACACTTCATGCCTGTATCCCTTCTCACCTCACAGCTGAAGACACTCGAGGCCCTGGAAACAGCCGAAGCCGGAATGACCGTGACATCCGAAGGCGGCATTGAAGCGCTCACTGATCAGATTCTCGAAAATCTGCGCCAAGGACATCTCGCAGTACCGGCCGGTACCGATCAGAACGAAAGATGAGTATCCAATCCGACGCCCCCGGGCGCCTTGGTACGTCAACTCACGTACACCCCAACCTGACGAAGGTAAGTCCTGGCGTGTTCAAGTATTCTTGGTTTGCGCTTCAGAACCAGGGTGAATTGCCGGCCGCGACCGGGGCGAATCTTCTCCGTCCTTGGAGACGCTGAAAGTCGGGTAGCCCTCTGCCTGGCGCGATCCGCCGGTTTTCCTAGGCCGTTGATTCCCCAGGGAAACCGGGCCGGTAGCGTTTGTTGTCCTTATGCTGCCGGTTGAGCCGTTAGCCGTAATTGAGTTGGTGCGTTGACTGCCGTTGCCGGTGTTTCTCCGCGAAGGGCCTGGCAGATACACTCGGCCGCGTCCAAGGCGACGCGCAGCAGGGATTCTTCTGTCTGCCCGCCGATGTGGGGTGTGATGATCACATTGGTACGGCTGTAGAAGGGGTGTCCGGCCGGGAGAGGCTCAATTTCTGTGACGTCCAAGGCTGCGCCGCCGAGGTGTGAATCGTTAAGGCTCCGGAGGAGTGCCTCTTCGTCGATGATTCCGCCGCGGGCGGTGTTGATGATAACCGCCCCTTGTTTCATGGTCGCGAACTCATTGGCACCTATCAGGTGGCGCGTTTGCGGCAGCAATGGAACGTGCAGGCTGATCGCATCGGAAGTGGCAAGGAGCTCTTGTAGGGATACCGGGGTTGCTCCTTTTTGGCGGATCTCCTCGTCGCTCAGTATGGGGTCATAGGCACTGACTTTCATGCCGAAACCGTCAATGGCAATGCGGGCAAGGGCAGTGGCGATCCTGCCGAATCCGATCAGCCCGAGTGTGCTGCCCTGTAACTCGCGTCCGACCAGTTCCGGCCTTGACTCTGCGCCGAGGCCGCGTTGGTTTGCGCGGTCCGAGGCAATGAGTTTCCGGCGCAGGGCGAGGAGGAGGGCGATGGTGTGCTCGGCGACCGACACTAGATTGGAGTTCGGCGTATTCGTTACGACGACTCCGGCTGCTGTGGCCGCGTCTACGTCCACGCTGTCGACACCGACTCCGTGCCGGGCGATGATCTTGAGGCGGGGAGCTGAAACGATTTGTTTAGCGGTCACTTTGCCGGTGCGTATGAGGATTCCTTCGACGCGGGACGCTACCGCGTCGAAGGGAACCAGCGCGTCCCCGTAGCCGAACACGACTTCGCACTCGTGGCTGAGCTTTTTGATTGCCAGCTCGTGGATGGGGTAGGGAATCCAGACCAGCGGTTTGTGTTCAGTCATTAGGCTTCAGTTCCCTGTACTTGGCGCGTGATTCTTCTTCGTGGGCGAGGCGTTCATGGCACGTGGCCAGCACTTCTGCTGCCCTGGGTGGAGTGATGACGGCGATCCCGTCGGCGTCACCGACGATGATGTCGCCAGGGTTGACCACGACGCCGCCGACGGTGACCGGTGTGCTGAGGCGGAATGGTCCGTTTTTCCAGGGCCCTGCAGGGATGACCGCCCGGGCGTAGACCGGGACTCCAATATCGGCAATGTCCATGACATCGCGGATGGCGCCGTCGATGACGAGTGCCGCGACTTTCATGGCCCGAGCCTTTTCTGCCACGAGGTCACCGATCAGTGCTCGGGCTTCATAGCCGCCGCCGTCGACGACGAGTACTTGCCCCGGGCGGATTTCGGCCAGGGCCTTGTGAATGCCGAGGTTGTCCCCCGGGGCGGTGAGGACTGTGAAGGCCTCGCCGGCGAAGGGCTCGCTGTTCCACATCGGGTGCAGCCCGGCCGGCAGACCGAACCTGTCCTGGGAGTCTCCAATGATCGTCGTCGGGATGGCGGCGAAGCCGGTGGTCAGGTCGGGGGATCCGGTGGTGGTCGTGGTCATTGTTAGTCCTTTGCGGTTGACCGTTTGTGGCCGAGGTCGTGCCCGGTTTCGGCCTTCACGGCGAGGACCGGGATATGGCTGCGCATGAGCAGGGACTGTGCGGTGCTGCCCAGGAAGAGCTTGCCGACCGGTGATCGTCGGCGCAGGCCAATAACGAGCAGGCTCGCACCGGATTCTTCAACTGCTTCCAGGACTGCATCGACGGGGTCTGAGCCATGGGGAAACTTGCGGATGGTGACGGCCACGCCTTGGTCGGAAGCTTGGCTAACGAGGGAGTCCAGGTCCTGGTCGGTGGCCACTTGGGAGTCCATATAGGCTCCCCCGTGGGAGGAGTTCACCAGCACGAGTTCGCTGTCGGACTTCCTAGCTTCCGCTACGGCCACGGTGTAGGCGGCTCTTCCCTCATCTGTCGGGACGTATCCGACGACGATCCGGGTGCGCTGGCCTTCTTGGCTGTGGGGATCGGTGTTGGTGGCCATGGGTTACAGGTCCGCCTTGACACGCTCGAGGACGCTGGAGAATGAGTTTTCGGTTTCATCCCAGAGCGTTTTGAACTCGGTGTGTCCGAGGAAGGCCGGGGTCAGGTTCATGTCGCGCAGCTTCTGGATGGTTTCTTCGTCGTCCATGATGTCGCCGATGGCGTCAGAGATCTTGGCGACAACGTCGTCGGGCGTTCCCGCGGGGACCACGAAGCCTCGGCTGGAGGCCAGCTCAAAGTCGAAGCCCTGTTCCTTGAACGTGGGTGCGTCGGGAAGGAAGTCGTTGCGTTCGGCGGAGGCGACGCCAAGTACGCGGGCCTGGTTGTTGGCGACCATTTCCTTCACGTCGCCGACGTTGGTGATGAGGATTTCCACGTTCTTTCCCAGGAATGCGGTAGCGGCTGGGGCTGCGCCTTCACTGAAGTGGACCGGCGCGAATTGAGCGCCTGACATTTCTTCGAAGAGGACTTTGGCGACGTGGTCCTGTGTGGCGACACCTGATGTGGCGACACGAAGTTTGCCAGGTGCTGCTTTGGCAGCTGTGACCAGTTCTTCCAGCGACTTGTAAGGGCTGTCGGGGGACACGACGAAGACCTGGGGATCCTGGACGTAGAGGGCTACGGGTGTGAAGCTGTCGCCTTTGTAGGAGGCGCCGCGGTCCGGATCGAGGTAGGAAAGGAGCGTGCCGGCCAGGCTGACCGTCCCGACGGTGTAGCCGTCGCCTTTGGCGGCGACCAGTGCGGAGTTTCCAACCTGTCCGCCGGCGCCGGCCTTGTTTTCCACGACGACAGGCTTTCCGAGTTTGTCTTCGAGTCCTTTGGCGATCAGCCGTGCGCCGACGTCGGTGGATCCGCCTGCGGCGAAACTGATGACCATGTTCATCGGTTTGGTCGGGAAATCGGTTGCATTGGACGTCGCTGCCTGTGGCTGGGCACAGGAGGTGACGAGCAGTGCTGCGACCAGCGCCGTTGCTGCCGCTGCGAGTTTCTTTTTCATGGATGTGTTCCTTTGCTGGTTGTTATGACGTGTCGTGTTGGACGGGGGCTGAGGATGGCTCATGCTGCAGCGTCCATGGGGAGGTGTGCTTTGCGTTTGAATTTCGACCCAAAGATCGATCCGGTCAGGATGACCGCGGCGATGATGAGGAAGATCAGAGCGATGGGGCGCGTTGTGAAGACCGAGAAGTCGCCGGCGGATATTTGCAGGGATTCGCGCAGGGCGCTTTCCATTACAGGGCCCAGGACCAAGGTCAGGACCAGTGGTGCAAGAGGGATGTCCAGGCGGCGGAATATCAGCCCGACAATGCCGAAGAAGATCATGATGAACACGTCGATAATGCTGTTGTTCACCGCGTACGAGCCGATAACGATGAACCCGAAAATCAGGGCGCTCAGGACCGAATAGGGAATGGCGAGCAGCCTGGTCCAAAGGCCAACCAGCGGGACGTTCAGGAGCAGCAGGAGAGCGTTGCCGACAAACAGGCTCGCGATGACGGTCCAGACAAGCGCGGAGTTGTCCACGAACAGCCGCGGTCCGGGGGTGATCCCATTCTGCAGGAAGGCTCCGGCGAGGACCGCGATGGCAGGAGACGCCGGGATGCCGAGCGTGAAGAGGGGAACGAACGCGGCGTTGGAATGTGAATTGTTGGCTGTTTCCGGAGCCGCTACGCCTTCGATGGCACCGGTGCCCAGCTCGTGACGGAAGCGGGAAACCTTACGTTCGGTGCTGTAGGCCAGCAGTGAGGAGATGGCCGAGGTTACGCCGGGGACTAGCCCAATGACGGAGCCGATGACGGTACCGCGGAAGATCGCGGGTGCGGCCCGGCGGATGTCGGTCCGGGTCGGAACGAGCTGCCTGAGGCGGGGTGCGGTGGGTCGGGCAGCTGTTCCTCCAGCGTTGTGGAGCATTTCACCGAGGCCGAAGATCCCGACCAGCACCGGGACGATGCTGATACCGTCCAGGAAGTGTTCGCTGCCGAAGGTGAAGCGCGGCGCCCCGGCTACCGGGTCGATGCCGATCATGGCGATCAGGAGTCCCAGGACCGCTGAGATGAGGCCTTTGACCAGTGACCGTCCGACCAGTCCGGCAAGCAAGGCGATGCCGACAAGGATCAGGCAGAAGAACTCCGGAGGGCCGATCATCAGGCCGAGCTGGGACAGGGGGCCAGCGGCCACGACGAGCGCCAGGGTTGCCGCCGTACCGCCGATGAAGGAGCCGATGCCCGCCGTCGTCAGGGCGATGCCCGCCCTGCCCTGCCGGGTCATCTGGTAACCGTCGATGCAGGTGATCGCGGATTCACCTTCGCCGGGGATGTTCAGCAGGACGCTGGTGATCGTTCCGCCGTAGGCCGTGCCATAGAAAATCGCGGCGAGCATGATGATCGCCGAGGCGGGTTCCATGCCTATCGTCAGGGGCAGGAGGATGGCGATGCCAGCCGTGGCCCCGATACCCGGGAGGATACCTAGCGCGGTGCCGATCAGGCACCCGATGAGTGCGTAGAGAAGATTCTCCGGAGTCAGGGCGAGGCTGAATCCCTGCATGAGTGATTCAAAAGTGTTCATGATTGCTCCTAAAAGCCCAGTGACTGCAGGAAGCCGATGGACGCCGCCGGCAGGTTCACTGTCAGTACCCGGGTGAAGAGAATAAAGACCCCGAAGCTTCCGACGACGGACACCAGCGTCGTTAGCAGCCACCGCCGGCGGCCCATGACGCGGAGGTGGAAGACGAGAAAGAGCAGCATGCTCAGCTGAAAGCCGATGAGGGGCATCAGCGCGGCCAGAACGGCAAGGCTGATGACGATGGTCGCAGCGGTCTTCAGCCGCAACGGCTCGTGGGGTTCTTCGGGGATGACCAAGTCCGTGGAATCGCCCGTCTCGGGTTCGTCCGGCAAAGCGCCGTTCTTGGCGCCGCGGACCTCCTGGCCGATCCAGAGGAGCGACAAGAGACCAAGGAGACTGCCCAGGACGAGCGGGAAGAATCCGGGACCCGGGCCCAACCGCACCCAGAAGCCCATTCCGGTCGAGCTGACGACCACCGCAGCAGCCAAAGCCGCAAGCACGGCAGGGAACACCAGCCGCGGCCACAGGGCTGCTGCAGGGTTCCGCAGGTCGCTCTCGGAGTTATGGGTTATTGACATGCTGCACTTCCTGCAATCTTCATTGACGCAATTACATTTATCTCATAGAATGAGAGAGGTTCTCAAAGAATGATGAAATAAGAGTATGAGTGATGCCCTTCACTGTCAACGCGGGTGACTTTTACTGCTGGACTGAGCAGACGGACTTGAGAGGTAAGAAAAAAATGACTGAGCAGAAAGAGCCCACGACGATGAGGTCGCTGGAGCGGGCGATCGATGTGCTGGAGGTTCTGGAAGATGCCGCAAGGCCCCTGCGCCTGGTGGACATCGCCGGCCGGGCCGGCCTGCACGTTGCAACAACTCAACGGATACTCGGCGTGCTTGAGGGACGTGGCCGCGTCGAGAAAGACGGAATGAACTACCGCGCAGGGGTCAATCTGATCTTTGGAGCACACGCCTATCTGACGACCAGTCCGTTGGTTGCAGCTTCCCGCCCGGTGCTCCAGGAGTTGGCCGAAAGGACAGGCCTGACCGCCTCGCTGTTCGTCCGGACCGGTGCGCACCGGGCCGTTGTTGCCCGGGTCCACGGATCACGGCCGCTGCGGTACGAACTTCCTATTGGGGCGAAACTGCCCCTTCATCTCGGGGCCGGGAAGACCCTGGCCGCCGATCTCGGACCGGAGGAACTGCGGCACCTCCTGGACCAGGTCGGCCCCATGCGGGACGCTGAAGGAAGGGAAATCAGCCCCGAGATCTTCCGATCTGACCTCGAAAAAATCAGGAAACAGGGCTTCCAGGTTGCCCTGAACGAACGAAAACTGGGCTCACTCTCAGTCTCGGCGCCAGTCCGCAGCACCCAAAGCGGCGCAGTGGTTGCAGCAATCACCATTGGCGCAGCAAGCGAAGACGTCTCACCCGACGAAATCGAAGGACTCACCATAGAAGTCCGGCGGGCCGCATCGGCAGTGACCGTCCCCTAGGCGCCTCGGGGTACAGGCGTCCACCGGTGCCTTCCCTAGCCCGGGGTAACGCCTTTGAGGGCTCAGTGTAGGCCCGGATGAGGGTTGATGGCCTCAGGAAGCCCCAACCTGCCACGTGGTGATGCATTACCTCCGCCCAGGCCAGAGACCGGCTTCAACTCACACCTTGAAGTACTTGGCCTCCGGGTGGTGGAACACGAACGCGTCGGTGGACTGTTCGGGGTGCAGCATCAGCTCATCGCTGAGGACCACGCCCATCCGCTCGGGTTTCAGCAGCTCCGTCACCTTGCGGCGGTCCTCCATGTCCGGGCATGCCGGGTAGCCCAGCGAGAACCGCGCACCGCGGTAGTCGAGCTTGAACAGGCCCGCTTTGTCCTTCGGCTCTTCGGCAGCGAAGCCCAGTTCCGAGCGGATGCGCGCATGCCAGAATTCCGCCAGCGCCTCGGTGAGCTGCATGACCAGGCCGTTGAGCTCGTAGTAGTCGCGGTACTGGTTGGCGGCGAACAGCTTGGACGTCACCTCCTCGATCTTCGAGCCGGCGGTGACCAGCTGCACCGGCAGCACGTCGATCTGTCCAGATTCGCGGGATCGGACAAAGTCGGCGAGGCACAGGTGCCGGTCGCGGCGCTGGCGCGGGAAGTCGAACCGCAGCCGGTCGGTGCCGACCGGGCCGCCTGAACCGCCGTCGGGGGCGAGCAGCCCCGGGGTGCCAAGGACGCCGTCGGAATCCGTACCGTGGTGCAGCACCACCACCTGCTCCCCCTCGGAGACCACCGGGAAGTAGCCGTAGGCGACGGACGCGTCCAGCATTCCCTCGCCGAGGATGCGGTCCAGCCAGTAGCGCAGGCGCGGCCGGCCCTCACGTTCCACCAGCTCCTCGTAGGAGGCGCCGTCATCGCCGCGGCCGGGCTTGAGCCCCCACTGCCCCATGAAGGTGGCGCGTTCGTCGAGGAAGGTGGAGTAGTCGTGGAGCGAGACGCCGCGCACGATGCGGGTGCCCCAGAACGGCGGCGAAGGCACGTGGTTGTCGGCGGCGACATCGGACCGCCCGGGCATGGCCTCCGGCTCGGTCACCGTAAACTTCGGGCCGCCTTTGTGGATCCGCTTCTTCAGCGGCGGAAGGCCTACGGCGGCGGGGTCGGCGCCGCGGGCCACCTGCACCAGCGGTTCCATGAGTGCCAGGCCCTCGAAGGCGTCCTTGGCGTACCGGACGGTGCCTTCAAACTGCTCCGCCAGGTCCTGCTCCACGTAGGCGCGGGTCAGGGCGGCGCCGCCGAGGATGATGGGCCATTTCTTCGCGAGGCCGCGGGACTGGAGTTCGGCGAGGTTTTCCTTCATCACCACGGTGGACTTCACCAGCAGGCCGGACATGCCGATGACGTCGGCGTTGTGTTCCTCGGCCGCGGCCATGATCTCGGCGATGCCCTGCTTGATGCCGATGTTGAACACTTTGTAGCCGTTGTTGGTGAGGATGATGTCCACCAGGTTCTTGCCGATGTCATGCACGTCGCCGCGGACGGTGGCGATCACCATGGTGCCCTTGCCGGAGGAATCGGACTTCTCCATGTGCGGCTCGAGCAGGGCCACGGCGTTCTTCATGACCTCGGCGGACTGCAGCACGAAGGGCAGCTGCATCTCGCCGGCGCCGAAGCGCTCACCGACCACTTTCATGCCCTCGAGGAGCTGGTCGTTGATGATGGCCAGCGGGGACATGCCTTCACTGCGGGCCAGGTCCAGGTCGGCTTCCAGGCCCTTGCCTTCGCCGTCGATGATGCGCCGCTGCAGGCGTTCGCCGGTGGGCAGGGCCGCGAGCTCCGCGGCGCGCTGGTCCTTCAGCGCTGCGGTATCGACGCCGGCGAAGAGGTCCAGCATGATGGCCAGGGGGTCGTACGTAACGTTGCCGTCGGCGTCGTATTCGCGGCGGTCATAGACGAGGTCCAGGGCCACCTTCCGCTGCTCCTCCGGGAGGGAGGCGAGCGGCACGATCTTGGCGGCGTCGATGATGCCGCTGGTCAGGCCCGCCTGCACGGCCTCATGCAGGAACACCGAGTTCAGGGCCATGCGCGCTGCCGGGTTCAGGCCGAAGGACACGTTGGAGACGCCGAGCGTGGTGTTGATGCCGGGGTACTTGGCGGTGATCTGGCGGATGGCCTCGATGGTTTCGATGCCGTCCCGGCGGGTTTCCTCCTGCCCGGTGGCGACGGGGAAGGTCAGGGCGTCCACGATGATGTCCTCCACGCGCATCCCCCATTCGCCTACCAGAGCGTCGACGAGCCGGGAGGCGATGGCCACCTTGCCTTCGGTGGTGCGCGCCTGGCCCTGTTCGTCGATGGTCAGGGCGATCACGGCGGTGCCGTGTTCCTTCACCAACGGCATGATGCGCGCGAAGCGGCTGTCCGGGCCGTCGCCGTCCTCGTAGTTGACGGAGTTGACCACCGGGCGTCCGCCGATGAGTTCAAGCCCGGCCTGCAGGACCGGCGGTTCCGTGGAGTCGATGACAAGCGGGAGGGTGGAGGCCGACGCGAAACGGGAGACGATCTCCTTGATGTCGGCCACGCCGTCGCGCCCCACATAGTCAATGCACACGTCGAGCAGGTGCGCACCCACGCGGACCTGCTCGCGGGCGATGTCCACGCAGTCGTCCCAGCGCTCCTCGAGCATCGCCTGGCGGAACGCCTTCGAACCGTTCGCGTTGGTGCGCTCTCCGATGGCGAGGTACGCGGACTCCTGGTCGAAATTCACGTGGTGGTAAAGGGAAGCGATGCCGGCTTCCCGTTCGGTGGGAAGGCGGCTGCCGTCGGCGCCCCTCCCGCCGCCGGTGACCGCGGCGGCGGCGCGCAAGGGCGCAAGACGTTCGACGACGGCGGCCATGTGCTCCGGCGTCGTACCGCAGCAGCCGCCCACCAGGCCCAGGCCGAATTCGCGCACAAACTGCTCGTGCGCGGTGGCGAGTTCGGTGGGCGACAGCGGATAGTGGGCGCCGTTGGGGCCGAGGACGGGCAGGCCGGCGTTGGGCATGCAGGCGATGGCCACGGAGGACTGCTTGGAGAGGTGGCGCAGGTGCTCGCTCATCTCATCCGGCCCGGTGGCGCAGTTCAGGCCGATCGCGTCGACGCCGAGCGGCTCGAGCGCGGTGAGCGCCGCGCCGATCTCCGAGCCCATCAGCATGGTGCCGGTGGTCTCGACGGTCACCGTAACGAAGATGGGGAGCCGGATGCCGCGGGTCACGATGGCCTGTTTGCAGCCGTTGACCGCGGCTTTGGTCTGCAGGAGGTCCTGGCTGGTTTCGATGAGGAAGGCGTCCGCTCCCCCGTCGATGAGGCCCTCGGCCTGGAGGGCGAAGGTCTGCTTGAGGTAGTCGTAGCTGGTGTGCCCGAGGCTGGGGAGCTTGGTGCCCGGCCCCATGGAGCCGAGGACCCAGCGCATGCGTCCGTCTGTTTTTTCTGCCGCTTCGGCGCGGTCTCGGGCGATCTCCGCACCTTTGCGGGCGAGCTCTTCGATGCGGTCGTCAATGCCGTAGTCGGAGAGGTTGGACCAGTTGGCGCCGAAGGTGTTGGTTTCCACGGCGTCGATGCCGGTGGCGAAGTACGCGTCGTGGATGTCCGCGAGGACGTCCGGCCGCGTGGCGTTGAGGATCTCGTTGCAGCCTTCCAGCCCCAGGAAGTCGTCCTCGAGCGACAGCTCCCGGCCCTGCAGCATGGTGCCCATCGCCCCGTCGGCAATGACCACCCGGTGGTTCACCGCATCCAGCAGCTCCTGGGCGCGGACGGGACGGGGCACGGACTCAATATCAAGCGCAAAACGAGGCATCTAAACAGGTTACGTCTGGTGGCTCCAACGTTGCGCTGTGTGTCCGTGTACTACGGCGGGGAGTGGGCAGATGCGCCTAGACCGATAGTGACAGGGGCCGAGGCCGTACCACTGAATGGACGACGGCGGGACCTCGTGCCGCCGTCCACTTCGGTTCATTGCCCGCAGACATTGCTAAACGGCGGCCGACACTAACGCTGCCTCGCGCATGTCCTTGGATGCGGCGAACTCCTCGGCCGGTGCATTCTCCTGGTACTCCACCAGTTCCACGTGATGCTCAACAAGAGCGTCTTTCACGTCCGAAGGGGACGCGTAGAAGTACTCACGCCGCAGGTTCACGAGATTCACGCGATGGAGGGCAAAGTACTGATGCAGCATCGTCTCGATTCCAACTGCATCCTTAGAAAAGAACAGCGCGTGGACGTCGAAGAGAAACGGGACCGATGCGTCGCCAAGTTCACGAACACGTTCCATTGGATTAAGGCGACGGGTCATGCCGATCTTCACAACACCTTCACCGAATGCGCCGCGGTTGGAGATAACGTACACGTAGCCGGCGCGGATGTTCAGCGCGTTGTCTTCGGCATCGGCGAGCTTTGCTTCTGCCTCCTCGAGCTGCTCCTGGATACGCTGGACACCTTCAAGGTCTCCGGCAGCCTGCAGTTGGACGAGCACAGTGGCGTAGTGGTCCACTTCCTTCTGTTGTTTGGCCTTCAGTGCCTCCCATTCGCGCTGCGCTTTGGCCGCCTCGCGGGCTTCGGCCCGCGCCTCAGCCTCCATTTGCTTTTGGATGGCTACGGCTTCCAAGTGCCGAGCAGCCAGTTCAAGTTCTTTCTCCCGCAACGAGTGGAATGCGTTGGTGATCTGGAGTCCAATCATGGTGCCTCGCTTCGCGATCTGTTCCCGGGCCTTTTCAAGTCGGGCGGCGGCGGTGTGAAGATTTCCGGCTTTCACCGTTTTCACACAGTTCTCGGCCTCGGCGTTGTAGGCGCGGAGCAGCAGCGCGGAGAGGTCGCGAACGAACTTGGCGCCTTCCTTCGTTGATCCATTGAAGGTGAAACCGGAGACGGTGGTCACTGCAGTCTTCTCCCGCAGCTTGTCCTTGATGCGCGCACGCACGGCGTCCAGTTCATCGGCCAGCTTTACCGATGTCTCGGCCGGATGCTCGTAGTCGTAGAATCCAACATTGTGGCGTTCTGCGACCTGCCGGACGTCCAGCACCTCCCCGCGGACGGCAGCCAGCTCGGCGTTGATCGCAGCCAACTCGCGCTGCGCGGAAGCGATGCTGGCCATTAGATCTGCGTCGTGGCGTTCCTTGGCCATTGTGTCCAATGCGCCAAGCCTCTGCAGGTCTGCAAGCATTTGGGCATTCGCCTTATACACCTCATCTGCGTACTGCTTCAGCCCCGCGGCCGGGAGTGGCGGAGCGCCGAGGCTGGTCCGGTAGGTGTTCTCAGCACTGATCCCGAAGCCTTCGGCGGGTGCACCAAAGGCCTTCTTGTACTGCTTCAGGACGTCGAGCAGAATCCAGAGCACGCCGCCAGCCGGTATGAGACTAAGTGGAAAGAACGCAGCCGCAAGTAACGCGGTAAGTAGAAGGGCTACGCAGGCCCATGCGATGTGCTTAGCAAATGGATCCGGCGCCTTTCTTGGTTTCTCCGGCTCCGGCGCAGGCCCGGATGACACGTCTGACATGATTCCCCCAATAGTCGAGTAGCGATGCTCGAACCGTAGCAGCAGGGCGCGACAAAGATGGTTATGGTCTTCGGCCGATTCCAACCTTGTTTCCTCTAAGCCGTGAAATGCTCTTCGGAAGGGGTGCAACACGGTATTGCTATTCGACAGAGCCGACCCCTTTTTCAAACCCTCACTTATAAGGAAGCTCATGATCAATGGCAAAGGCGGCAGGTCAGATAATCAGGCCCGAAATCGTCAGCAGCCTGTCAAAGATGAAGGACTGGACTCGCTTGCTCACAAATTCCCTGAGGTCGCCGCGGAATGGGACCCAATCAAGAATTTGTTTCCACCGACGCATGTCCGTCCTCGGAGCAATCGCTCGATATGGTGGCTCTGCAACAAGGGACACTCATGGCTTACGACCCCCGACGTAAGAACCAAAGGTCACGGCTGCGCTGTATGCGCAGGCATGAAAGCCGCACCCGACAGTAATTTCGCGCTGGCCCGGCCGGAACTCCTACCCACTTGGCATTATCAGCGAAACCAAACCGAACTGAGATTGGCCCCGACAGAAGTACTGCCACAATCCAATCAGGAGGTGTGGTGGACCTGTCCGCTCGACACCAGCCATGACTACCAGGCCTCCCCTGCCGCCCGGTTCCGCGGCAGGGGCTGTCCCTACTGCGCTGGAAAACGGGTTAACTCATCAAACAGTGTCGCCGGAATGAGTCCTTTTCTTGACTCCGAGTGGGATCCTGACAATGCAAAAAGCGCTGAACAAGTGGCTCGTGGGAGCGACTACTCAGCTGGCTGGATTTGCCGAAAAGACAGCACTCACAAGTGGACTGCTGCAGTCAGCTCTAGGCCAGATAACGGCGCTGGCTGCCCGTTCTGCGACGGAAAGCGGCCCACGGACCACAACCGTCTTGACTTAAACCGGCCCGCGCTGGCCGAGCAATGGCACCCGTCAAAGAACGGAAACCTAGTCCCGGCGAACATAACCATCGGGAGCAACAAGTCCGCATGGTGGATCTGTCCACAGGAGCCAGACCATGTGTGGAAGGCACAAGTTCGGGCACGTGCCCTCGACGGTGATGGCTGTAAGTGGTGCGCACCCGTCGTGCGGTCGAAGGTTGATGTCGCTCTCGCTTGTGAGTTTGCAGTGGTTTTCCCTCACGACGTGGATCCGATCCACCAGGAACGTCTCGAACTTGGCCACAACCGGCCTCACGCAGTCGATGTCTTCATTAAATCTCTCGGGGTTGTCATCGAGTTCGACGGTTCTTACTCTCACAACGGCAAAGGTCACGAGGGACGCGACCAATCAAAAACAACGCGACTTCGCCGTGCTGGCTTCCGGGTGATACGTATCCGTGAGGAGCCCCTAGCTTTGCTGGATCCGATCCACAACGTGAGCATTGAACAGCTCAGAAAGCCCGATGTGAAGTTCATGACCGATATGGTCTTGCTTCGAATGACGGATCTTGGTTGGCTTCGCACTGACGTGGCACATTCATACCTGGCCGCATCGGGACCGCAAGGGGCGGAACGAGCTAAAGCGATTTACGATTCCTTACCGGAGTCGGAACGCTTTGTTCCGCTTAGCGTCAAGGCAAAACGAAAGCAGAATGGGCTTGAATCGGGGAAGCCGCGAATGCTCTTTTAGGCGCGCACGTAATAGCCTCTTCGCGCTGTGGTGCGACGGCAAGAAATTGCCGCCGCCAGCTTCGGTGGTGGTGAGGTGCTGTAAACGCCGACCAACCGCCGTCGGACCTGGGCATGGTGCTGTCGATGTTGCCGCGGCGCCGCTGAGCAGGAAATTGGTGGACGCGACCATCTGCCCCGAACAGACCGCTGAACGAAGTGAACTCCTGGCTATGCAGGCCATGGCGACGGATGACTGCTTGGCGAGGTGGCGCAGAAGCTCTCTCACCTCGTCCGGACCGGTGGCTCAGTTCAGGCCGGGCCGACATGGGCAACGAAGGACCAACCGCGCATGAGCGTTTAGATTGTGGCGAGGGACCACCATGCGGAACGAGTCTAAGCAAGCGCACCTAACTAATTCACAGCTTCCGCGGCACGACGCGTTTCACGGATACTTAGTCCCCTAAAAAGGCTTTGGTGGACATATGCTGCACCCGACGACGGCAGAGTGAGGCTGCTGTCCTCCGCCTTGAAACGCGTCGAGCCTGCATCGGCAAGTCGCACCCCAATAACCGAGAATTCGAAAAGCTTCTCAAGGAGTGAACGTGTGCCGTACTTTCCAACCAAGTCCGGCACCTTCCGTTCAAGTAGCGATGCGAGATCGTCCAAGCTCTCGTATCGGTGAACTTCCTGGCGGAGACTCTCAATCAGTGGCTCGAAGTCAGGGAACGCTTTCGAATACTCCTGCTTTAGGTCACTGACCTTCCACGAGCTGTACCGGTCTTCGGCAGTACTTATGTTGTCCTTTGAAATTTCGGGCGCCTTCGTCCCAGCGACACGAATACACTCATCGAGAAATTGAAGAACTTCGCGCGGCCGCAAGAATGTCCTCTTGACAAGATAATTGAACGGCGATATCCGGCCTCGCATATCACCTTCTTCAAATAGGTCACCAGCTTCTAAATTATGTGGAAGTCGGCGATCGACCATTTCTTTTAGAAGCTCCGGCGTCCATTGGATTGGCTCTTCCAAGGAACGATGCTTGTCTTTGTCGTCAAACTTAAGGCTGTCATATATGTCCGATCGGATAAATGTCAGAATTCGAAGACCCCTGTTATCTCCAGACTTTGGAAATTCGTCATTCAGATCCTTTGAGGCTTTCAGCAATCCCACCATCAAGGAGGCCGATGCGGGACTCCCATCCCACGAATCATCGAGCCTGTCGATCGCTACTATCAGACCTTCTTCATGAATGGCAGTAGCAAGCTCCGACATGAGTTGACTTGAGATAGCAGGGGTTAGCGGTTGATTGTCGTCTATCTTTCGTGTTGCACCTACCCCAAAACCGAATGCGCTCAAATTAAAAGTAGTTAGCCCTTTGACTATGGATTTTGCTGTACCTAAGAGACCCGGGTTTACGCTCCCGTAATTATCAGTCAGGAATTTCCGAACTCGCGCCAATGAATTTGCCGCTCCAGGAGTCCAAGTTACATCAGCAGCAAGAAGTGCCCCAGCTATTTCTACGGCAAGTGTAAACTTCCACGCGTCGGTATGCGCTTGTTCCTCCAAGATCCCCTGGTCTCGATAGTCCCGCAAGGCACCCCAAGCATATTGGTTGGGAGTCAAAGATAGAACCAAAGTTTCCGGCCTATTACTATCAGCTACGAGTTGAGGGATTTGACTAAACAATGCGGACTTGCCGCTGCCCTTTCTTCCAAGAAAATGTCGACGCTTGCCTTCCAACGCGGATTCAACGTATGGAGTCGTTACGAAGTGTCTTTCCAGTCCAGTATCTGATTCGGCGTCGATACCTCCGAAGTCTAGATCACCCAGCGTAATTCCCAGTTCCCCAATATTTGTCATTCGACTATCGAACCAGAGTTTTGGTCAGGAACGCGGCTTATGCGCCTCGCCACACCGAAAGTTGACCGCACGACCTGCGCCGGGCGGTGGAATCCACAAACAATGCACAGCTCCCTGCCACGGCTCCAACGTCCGAAAGGCGGAAGACCCACCACGTGAAGGAGATGACTCTCGACTCCGGTTCTAGCCGTGATGACTCTCACGGGCTGGCGTAAACACGCGGCCGTTGTCGGAAGTTACGTCATAGCGCAGAGGATTGAAATGGCATTCCAACCGGCACAGCAGGCTCTACGGCACGCCCACTGATGAAACATGGCGATTTTCACACGGGAGCAGCTTTGAGGCACAAAAGCTGACCTTTGCAGAAACGGGTGAGCTCCTGCTCGATCACCCAACCTCGTCCGTGAGCGGTGGCACTTTCTGCACGTGATCAAAATCAATAGGCGTCGCAGGAAGCTTCCATTTATGATCGTCAAGAAACTTGTGAGTCAACTGATTCCGGCGATCTCGGTTCAAAATGCTCTCCACAGTAGTTCTATCTGCGTTTGCCGCCACCATCCCAAGCGCAAAGAGACGAAGAAGTTGTGGGTCCGAGACTTGATCCACGCGTGCGCTCACGGTGCTGCGGACAAAATTTGCGTCTGCAATCGAGAGCCTTTGGATGGCTACGGCAACCTTTTGTACATTAGAGCTCTGGCTCAGCCATTGTCTCAGGACTACCAAAACTGCTTGAGGTAAATCGTCGGCAGCAAAGGCAAGGGCATGCTGCGCCGTGACCCAATCAAGCTTGCCCCAGTTCGATCTCTCAAATTTTGGAAACCATGATTCGAGACCGGTCGACACGCCTGGATAGGTGCGGGCACCGGCAAAGTAGCGACTCAGGGCATCCGCGAGATGCGGGAAGTGGTGCGCATTGTCAATCCATTCCCCGACTTGATCGAAAAGGAAGTTGTCTCGCAGCGAGCGGAGCACCGCCCTTCCTACTGGCCTGGGTACTGCCAGAGGTGAATCCAAGAGCTCTCTCTCGAGGGCGACCAGCTCACCAGGGTCCGATTCAAAAGCGAACTCTGGTTCGTCGTCGTACTCAGCTGCCAGCATCGCTATAACCTCTGGGACTCGGATACTACGAATGGCTTCTAAATTGAATCGATCGAGACCTTCCTTGTGTGTAGAGAGGTGCGTCTTCGCCGCATTTATTTCGAGGCCAGCCTGTCGAGCCTTCGCCTGTATTCTCTGGCTTAGGGCGAATAGCTCATCCTCGCTACCTTCAACACTGATGTCGTCCATCCAGCGTCTGGCCGACCGTACAAGGTCGT
Source organism: Pseudarthrobacter humi (assembly GCF_024294965.1). NCBI lineage: Bacteria > Bacillati > Actinomycetota > Actinomycetes > Micrococcales > Micrococcaceae > Pseudarthrobacter > Pseudarthrobacter humi. The sequence goes on along the minus strand of NZ_JANCLV010000018.1, from coordinate 13,446 downwards.
TCTGCAATGCGGTCGATATCTCGTCGTCAATGGGCCCAACGGCAACTTGCGCGAGGAAGGCGGATGCAGAGCTCCTTTGCGGCAACCCACTACGGGACATCATGCTGTTGTGCGTTCTCAACACCTCAGAAATTAGGCCTACGGACGCATTCCGACCGAAGGAACTGCTGAGAGTACTGATCAACGTCTCGACGTTTATGGACGAGAAGAAAGAGGTAATGTCCGTCTGAAGCGAGTAGGTATCTTCCGCAACATCGGCCATGCTGCGCCCGTAGGCAGACCATTCTTCAGGTGAGGGAGGGATCTCGCCATCCCGTTGTCGCCACCCGAACACCCAGTCGGGCAGGTCTTTGTGCAGAGTCCCAACCAAGCCGCGGGTCGCTGCACTGTAAACCAGCCTGCTTCGTGGATCTTGAACTACGGCCGGCCGGGTGCCCAGCCTGGATTTCGGAACGTCAAGGGGATGGAAGTGGGGTGTCTCTGCGAACTTGAACGGTACACCAGACCCCCCGGGGACTATTCCGAAATCCTGCTCAATATCCAGCGTTTTTACAAACTGTTCGGAGAATTCTGGCCACCCCCAGGGATCCCGATACCAGTCGCCATACTTCTCACCATTGAGGACCTTTGCACCCTGTTCTAGGTCTATCCCCCACTTAGCCATGTTGGTCCTTTGCATCGGAATGTTTCCCTGCCCTGTATCTTCGGAATGATACTGAGCCTTTTCGCGAAACCGCTAAAGGAAAGTCTCAGCCGCCGCGCCGGCGCCCACTAAACCTCCGCCACAGGAGCCGCGAACTGCGCCTCGTAGAGCCGCGCATAAGCCCCGCCCGCGGCCAACAGCGAAGTATGCGTCCCCTGTTCCACGATCTGCCCGGCCTCCATGACCAGGATGAGGTCGGCGTCGCGGATCGTGGACAGGCGGTGCGCGATCACAAACGAAGTCCGGTCAGACCGCAAAGCACGCATCGCCTTCTGCACCAGCACCTCAGTCCGGGTGTCCACGGAAGACGTCGCCTCGTCCAGGATCAACACCGACGGCCGGGCCAGGAACGCGCGGGCAATCGTCAGCAGCTGCTTCTCGCCGGCGGATACGTTGGCGCCTTCGTCCTCCAGCACCGTGTGGTACCCCTCAGGCAGCGAACGCACGAACCGGTCCACATACGTCGCCGTCGCCGCCTCCATGATCTCCGCCTCGGTAGCAGTGGGCCGGCCGTACGCGATGTTGTCCCGGATGGTCCCGCCGAACAGCCACGTATCCTGCAGCACCATCCCCAGCCGCGAGCGCAGCTGCCTCCGCGGCACCGAGGTGATGTCCACGCCGTCGAGCGTTATCCGCCCGGCATCAATCTCGTAGAACCGCATCATCAGGTTCACCAGCGTGGTCTTCCCCGCACCGGTGGGCCCCACAATCGCCACCGTCTGCCCCGGCTCCGCCACCAGGGACAGGGAAGAGATCAGCGGCTTGTCCGGCGAATACGAGAAGGACACAGACTCAAATACCAGCCGCCCCCGCCCCGCCCCATCCGGTGACGGACCAGCAGAAACAGGATCCGGCGACTGCTCATCCTCATCCAGCAACGAGAACACCCGCTCGGCCGATGCCACCCCGGACTGCAGCAGGTTCGCCATGGACCCCAGCTGCGCCAGCGGCATGGTGAACTGCCGCGAGTACTGGATGAACGCCTGCACATCGCCCAGCTGCATCGCCCCGGACGCCACCTGCAGCCCGCCCACCACCGCGATCCCCACGTACACCAGGTTCCCGATGAACGTCATGGCCGGCATGATCAGCCCGGAAATGAACTGCGCCTCAAAACTCGATGCTGCCCCTGGGGTGGCAGTGACTCAGCCTCTCGCGGCCCACAGGTCAGCCTGATACTGCAGGTCAGGAGGGCCTCAAAGGCCGAAAGGGAGGCTTGCCGGCCACCGGTCAGAAACGGCCGTCTTGTTTCCTAATCGTCTTGCGCAGCCCCTGGCACTGCCCTGGGGTCTTGGCCGATCCCACATTCGATCTGAAGGCCTACTTCTGAAAAGCGCCGCTGCCCGCATGAGGCGGGGCGGCGACGTCGTGGGTGGCTGCGCTCTGAACTACGTCTGCGCGGTCGTAGCAGCCGAGCTTCTCGACCGCATAGTCGAGCAGGGCCGCGGCTCGTCGCGTGAGGGTCATGTCCTCGGGCCAGATCCCCACGACGTTGGAGAGGGTTACGGGAGGGTCGAATGGGCGGATGGCGACCGGCCGCCCCTCGACGCTCACGGGGAGAACGTTGGGCCGGGACATGAGCAGGCCATACCCCATGCCCCGGCCCACGAGCGCCTCGACGAGGATGATCTGGGTGACCCGGGCCGCGACCCTGGGCTCGAGCCCGCGCGCGGCGAACGCCTCGACAATATTGATGGTGCTCGGGCTCACGTCGTAGAGGATGAGTGGCTCGCCGGCGAGATCAGCGAGATCCACCGTGCTGCCCGCCGCGAGCGGGTGGTCCGGATGCAGGTGGGCCTCAAGCTCGGTCGCGTAGACCCGGCGGTGACGGTAGCCGGCAGGCAGGAACCTTTCGTACGTGATGGCCACGTCGAGGCGTCCTGACTGGAGGGCGGGGAACAGGTCCTCGTTGGTGCCCACCGTGGTCTCGAGGTCCACCCCGGGATGCCTCCGCGGGAAGCCTTCGAGGAGCTCGGGCACCACGCTCGCGGCGAAGCTCGCGTAGCAGCCAAACTTGACACTCCCCCGCAGCTCTTCTCCCCGGCGGTCGCCCTGGACGAGCTCCCGTGTGTCCGCGAGGATCCGGCGCGCCTGCGTTGCGAAGTGCTGGCCCGCGGGAGTCAGCGCGAGGCCACGCGCCTTGCGGCGAACGCATAGCTGCTCCCCCACAGTCCTCTCGAGCCCCGTGATGGCCTGGGACAGCGCCGACTCTGAGATGTGAAGATGGGCTGCCGCTGCACTGGATGTGGTGAAGTCCGGCAAGGCAGCGAACAGCTCGAGTTGCCTCAGGCTCACATCGGCCATGGCCACCTCAGCGTAGATAGGTCTTCTTAAGTACAACAGAACTTTATCTACAAATCTCTGAGATTTACATGCAGATGTGAGTCCGCTCACCATAGAGGAACAGCATCGTCCGCACTCTTCACAAGGACAGCAATGACCTCCTCCAATGCCGTTAGCAATCCCGCCACTCAACGTCGCGTCGCGTTCGCGACGATCATCGGCACCACGATTGAGTGGTACGACTTCTTCATCTACGCGCTGGGCGCTGGGCTCGTGTTCACCCAGCTCTTCTTCAAGCCTGCCGGGGAGGACATCGGGCTCTTGCTCTCCTTCGCTACGGTCGGCATCTCCTTCCTCTTCCGCCCGCTCGGCGCGTTCCTCGCGGGTCACTACGGCGATAAGATTGGCCGCCGTGCCATGCTTGTCCGCACGCTCATCCTCATGGGCGCGGCAACGACACTCATCGGCGTCCTGCCCACCTTCGCCCAGATCGGCATCGCAGCGCCGATCCTCCTGCTCCTCCTCCGCATTCTCCAAGGCGTCTCCGCCGGCGGCGAGTGGGGCGGCGCAGTCCTCATGGTCGTCGAGCACGCTCCTGCTGACCGCCGCGGTCGCGCTGGCGCCTTGCCGCAGGTCGGTGTCCCGCTCGGCTTTCTTCTCGCTTCGGGCTTGATGGCCCTCATGACCGGTGTCGTCTCCCCCGGCCAGGCCTTCCTCGAGTGGGGCTGGCGCGTGCCGTTCCTGCTGAGCATCGTGCTCATCGTCGTCGGCTACTTTGTCCGCCGCTCCGTTGAGGAAAGCCCCGTGTTCACCGAGATCGCCGAGCGCGGCCAGCAGACCAAGGCCCCTGTCGTGGTCCTCTTCAAGCGGCACTGGCACCTCGTGATCCTCGCCGCGCTTGTGTTCGTGGGCAATAACGCTGTGGGCTACATGACCACCGGCGGCTTCCTCCAGAGCTACGCCACCGGCAGGCTCAAGATAGACACCACGGCGATGCTCATCGCGTCCACGGTCGCCTCGGCGGTATGGTTCGTCGCGACGCTCATTGCGGGGCGCCTCGCCGATTCGATCGGCCGGCGAAACACCCACCTCATCGGCTTCGCGGTACAGGCGCTGATGGCCTTCCCGCTATTCTGGCTCGTCAACACCGCGACGCTTCCCGGGCTCTACGCTGGCCTGGTCCTGCTCTCGATCGGCCTCGGCCTCACCTACGGGCCCCTGGCGGCGTGGTACGCCGAGATCTTCCCGGCTTCCGTTCGTTTCTCGGGAGTGGCCATCCCCTACGCGATTGGGTCAATCCTCGGCGGGGCGTTCGCTCCCACCATCGCCCAAGCACTGCTGCAGGCCACCGGCACCACGACTGCGGTCTCGTGGTATATCCTCATAGCCACCCTCGTCGGAGCCGCGGCGACGCTGTGCCTGCGCGATCGGCGCGGCATCCCCCTCGGCCCGGACCACGAGGCCGAGCAGGCCAGCGGCGCAACGATATTCGCCCCCAACGTGGCCCACAGGGAGCTTGCGGCGAAGCCGTAGCGACCCCGTTACCCTTCCACCGTGACGTCCACGGAACTATTCACCATGCCGTCATGGCCTCTTATGGTCGGCAAATTCAAGGATTACGTAATGCAGTCGAGGAGAACCGATGGTAAATCACACCACCAGAGTCGCTGTCATTGGAGGGGGGCTGGGGGGGCTTACTGCTGCGATCGCCCTCACGCGGATCGCCGGTGCCCACGTCACGGTGTTCGAGCAGGCAAGGGGGCTGGGCGACGTGGGCGCAGGCGTCACTGTCGCTCCGAATGGCCAGCGCGTTCTCGACAAACTCGGTGTCCTTGAACAGGTCAAGCGCGCAGGCGCCACTCCGGATGGCCACGGCGTCTACCAGGACGCCATGGGCAACGTTGTAGCCGAAGCAGCTTGGGAAGATTCAGCAAAGCGGTATCAGAATGTCGGCATGTACAGGCCCGACCTGGTAGACGTTTTGTCTCGAGAGGTCGCGCCCGACACGATCCGTCTCGGCCATCGTCTGACGTCGATTCAGACGCTAGACACAGGCGTCCGCCTCGAATTCGAGAACGGCGTACACGATGAGTTTGATGCAGTGGTGGGCGCGGACGGCATCCACTCGGTGGTGCGGGATTCTCTGATGCAAACCCCCGACCCCGTCTACTCCGGATTCATCGCGTTTCGCGGAGTACTTGACGCGGCCCTTCTTCCCGACGACTGGCCCATGATCAGCCAGGTATGGATGGGTGAGGGAAAGCACTTCATGTGCTACCCGCTGCAGCAGCGCAAGTTGTTCAACTATGTCGGGTTCGTACCCAGTGACAGGCCGCTCAAGGAAACCTGGTCGGCCCCGGGGGACGTGAGCGAACTCGCCGCCGAGTTTGCGGGTGAGAAATGGGACCCGAAGCTTCGCCACTTCATCCAGCTCATCGACCAGACCTTCTGGTGGGGCCTCTACGACCACGAGCCACTCACTAATTGGTCGCGAGGGCGCGTCACGTTGCTTGGGGACGCAGCACACACCATGCTGCCGCACGCGGGCCAGGGAGTGAACCAGGCAATCGAGGACAGCATTACTCTTGCCTTCTTCCTCAAGGAGGCCGAAGACGCCGATGAGATTGCCGAAGCTTTCAAGCGCTACACCGCCGTTCGAATGCAACGCACGGCGATCTTGCAGAACAGCTCTCGCAGAAGCGGCTCACAGTTCGACGCGCAGAATGAATTTGAGGACATCAAGAAGCGTGACGCTGACTTGCGCGCAGGACGCGATTTTCGCCGAAGTGTGCTCTTCGACTTCGACGCGGTGGCAGCCGCCGAAAAGGCACTCAAACGATTCAGGAGGATCTAGTTCGCATGACATCGATCAGCATCATTGGCACCGGCAAGATGGGCTCAGCAATTGCCGAAGTATCGGCGCGAGCCGGAGCGAGTATCCAAATCATCCGGCGCAGGGCGGGGGCTGGCTCGTCCGCCGAGCGTCCGGATGCGGCATATGGGCTTGTCGGCGATGAACTCACAGGTGACCTCGTCGTCCTCGCCGTTCCATACGAAGCGTATCCGAACATACTTGAGCACTATCGGGATCGACTCAGCGGCAAGGTCGTCATCGATATCAGCAACCCCATTGATTTCACCACGTACGATGAGTTGCTGGTCCCAGCAGACTCCTCGACTGCAGTTGAACTTTCCAAGGCCCTCCCGGTGGGCGTTACAGTCGTGAAAGCGTTCAACGTCAATCTCGGCGACACGCTCAGCACCGGCACCAATGGCCTAACGCGGACGACAGTCCTGTTCGCAGGAGACGATCCAGAGGCGAAAATGGCAGTCGCGGCCCTCCTCGAAGCGGCAGGCCTCCGGGCGGTCGACGCCGGCCCTCTTTCGCGTGCGAGGGAACTTGAGGCGATGGGCTTTCTCCAGATCGTATTGGCAGCAATCGGGAAAACACGCTACGAGTCCGGATTCGCTCTGCTGCAGTGAGGATTCCCGAGCGGCAAGCCACTTAAACCTCCGCCACAGGAGCCGCGAACTGCGCCTCGTACAGCCGCGCGTACGCCCCGCCCGCAGCCAGCAGTGAAGCGTGCGTCCCCTGCTCCACGATCTGGCCGGCCTCCATCACCAAGATAAGGTCGGCGTCGCGGATGGTCGACAAGCGGTGGGCGATCACAAAAGAAGTCCGGTCGGACCGCAGCGCACGCATCGCCTTCTGCACCAGCACCTCGGTCCGCGTATCAACTGAAGAAGTCGCCTCATCCAAAATCAAAACAGACGGCCGCGCCAGGAACGCCCGCGCAATCGTCAGCAGCTGCTTCTCCCCCGCGGACACATTCCCGCCCTCGTCCTCCAGCACAGTGTCGTACCCCTCAGGCAGCGAGTGCACGAACCGGTCCACATACGTCGCCCGCGCCGCCTCAAGAATCTCGGATTCGGTAGCCGAAGGCCGGCCATACGCGATGTTGTCCCGGATCGTCCCTCCGAACAGCCACGTATCCTGCAGCACCATCCCCAGCCGCGAGCGCAGCTCGCGCCGCGGCACCGTGGTGACGTCCACGCCGTCGAGCGTTATCCGCCCGGCATCCAGCTCGTAGAACCGCATCATCAGGTTCACCAGCGTGGTCTTGCCCGCACCGGTCGGCCCCACGATCGCCACCGTCTGCCCCGGCTCCGCCACCAGAGAAAGCGAAGAGATCAGCGGCTTGTCCGGCGAATACGAGAAGGAAACAGATTCAAACACCAGCCGCCCACGCCCAAAAACCGGACCAGACGAAGCAGGAGGCTCGGCAGACTCCTCATCCTCATCCAGCAGCGAGAACACCCGCTCGGCCGACGCCACCCCGGACTGAAGCAGGTTGGCCATGGACCCCAGCTGCGCCAGCGGCATGGTGAACTGCCGCGAATACTGGATGAACGCCTGCACGTCGCCCAGCTGCATGGCCCCGGACGCCACCTGCAAGCCGCCCACCACCGCGATCCCCACGTACACCAGGTTCCCGATGAACGTCATGGCCGGCATGATCAACCCAGAAATGAACTGCGCGCCGAAGCTCGCGTCGTACAGCTCCGCGTTCTTCTGCCGGAACCGCTCCTCCACCTCGCGCTGCCGGCCGAACACCTTCACCAGCGCATGCCCGGTGTACGTCTCCTCGATCTGCCCGTTCAGCTCCCCCGTGTGCTTCCACTGCGCCACAAACAGCTTCTGCGAGCGCTTGGCGATCAGCGCCGTGATCCCCAGCGTCAGCGGCACGGTCACCAGCGCGATCAGCGCCAGCGTGGGCGAGAGGATGAACATCATCACCAGCACACCCACCACCGTCAGGACCGACGTGACCGCCTGGCTGATGGACTGCTGCAGGCTCTGGGAGATGTTGTCGACGTCGTTGGTCACCCGGCTCAGCAGCTCGCCGCGCTGGATCGAATCGAAATACCGCAGCGGCAGCCGGTGGATCTTCGCCTCGATCTCCTCGCGCAGCCCGAACACCGTCCGCTGCACCACCCCGTTCAGCACATACGCCTGCACCCACATAAACGCCGACGCCAGCACGTACAGCACCAGCGTCCACAGCAGCACGTTGGACAGCGCGGCGAAGTCGATCCCCTGCCCCGGCGTCAGAGCCATCGGGGTCAGCATGTCCGCCTTCTGGTTCTCCCCCGCGTCCCGCAGCTGCGCGATCAGCTCCGCCTTGCTCACCCCGGCGGGCAGCTCCCGGGACACCACTCCGGCGAAGATCAGGTTGGTGCCCTCCCCCAGCAGCCGCGGCCCGATCACCGAAAGCGTCACGCTGGCCACCCCCATGACCAGCACCAGCAGCAGCCACGCCCGCTCCGGCCGCAGCGTGCCCACCAGCCGCCTGGCCGACGCTCCGAAGTTCATCGCTTTCTCCGCCGGGATGTTCATCCCGCCGAACGGTCCGCCGCCCCTCCCTGGTCCTACCGGCGGACGGGGGATGCGTACGACGTCGGCCGTCGCGGTTTTGGAGGCGGGTCCTGCACTGTGGGGAGCGCCCGACGTCGGCCGGTTCTGCGTGCTCATACCGTCTCCTCGGCTGCCAGCTGGGAGGAAACGATCTCCCGGTACGTCTCGGAGGTCTCCAGGAGCTCGAGGTTCGTTCCGCGCCCCACGATCCTGCCGTCGTCGAGCACTAGGATCTGGTCCGCGTCCACGATGCTGGAGACGCGCTGGGCGATGATCACCAGCGTGGCGCCGGCGGTGTTGCGCTTGAGGGCCTGGCGGAGCCGGGCGTCGGTGCCGGTGTCCAGCGAGGAGAACGAGTCGTCGAAGATGTACAGCTCGGGGCGTTTCACCAGGGCCCGGGCGATGGCCAGCCGCTGCCGCTGCCCACCGGAGACGTTGGTGCCGCCCTGGGAGATGGGCGCGTCCAGCCCGCCCTCCATCTCCTCCACGAAGTCCCGGGCCTGGGCGATCTCGAGGGCGGTCCAGAGCTCGTCCTCGGTGGCGTCGGGCTTGCCGTACTGCAGGTTGCTGCGGACGGTGCCGCTGAACAGGTAGGGCCGCTGCGGGACCAGGCCGATGTGCCCCCAGAGCAGGTCCGGGTGCAGCTCGCGGACGTCCACGCCGTCCATCCGGACCGAGCCGGTGGTGGCATCGAACAGCCGCGGCATGAGGTTCACCAGGGTGGTCTTGCCCGCGCCGGTGCTGCCGATGATCGCCGTCGTCTGCCCCGCCTTGGCGGTGAAGCTGAGCCCGGAGAGGACGGGCTGGTCGGCACCCGGGTAGGCGAATCCGACGTCGCGCATTTCCAGCTCACCGCGGCGGTGCCCGTTGGGCGACACCGCGCTGCTCACTGGCTTGAGCGGCGGCCGGACGCTCGATTCCGTGTTCAGCACGTCGCCGATCCGGTCCGCCGAGACTGCGGCGCGCGGGATCATCACGGCCATGAAGGTGGCCATCATGACGGACATCAGGATCTGCATCAGGTAGCTCAGGAACGCGATCAGGGTGCCCACCTGCATGGAGCCGTCCTCGATCCGGAACGAGCCGAACCAGATCACCGCCACGCTGGAGACGTTCAGCACCAGCATCACCACGGGGAAGGCGAGCGCCATCAGCCGGCCGGCACGCAGCGCGGTGTCCGTGACGTCGTCGTTGGCCTGGGCGAAGCGGGCGGTCTCGATGTCCTCCCGGACGAACGCGCGCACCACGCGGATGCCGGTGAGCTGCTCTCGGAGCACCCGGTTCACGGTGTCGATCCGTTTCTGCATCTTCCGGAACAGCGGCACCATCCGGACGATGATCAGCCCCACGGCGATGAGCAGCACGGGCACGGCGACGGCGATCAGCCAGGACAGCTGCACGTCCTGCCGGACGGCCATGATCACCCCGCCGATGGCGAGCATGGGCGCGGCCACCATCATGGTGGCACCCATCAGCACCAGCTGCTGGACCTGCTGGACGTCGTTGGTGGAGCGGGTGATCAGGCTGGGCGCGCCGAACTTCGTGACTTCCTGCTCGGAGAACTCCCCCACACGGGTGAAGATGGCCCCGCGGAGGTCCCTTCCGGTGCCCATCGCGGCCTTGGCGCCGAAGTACACGGCAATCACGGCGCAGATGATCTGCAGCAGCGTGATCGCCAGCATCAGGCCGCCCAGGCTGAGGATGACCCCGGTGTCCCCCTTGGCTACGCCCTCATCGATGATGTCCGCGTTCAGGGTGGGCAGGTACAGCGACGCGATGGACTGCGCCAGCTGGAAAACCACGACGGCGACCAGCAGCTGCCGGTGCGGCCGCAGGTATTCAACAAGCAGTTTCCAGAGCATGGCGGCTCCAAGGGTTCCGTCCCGCGATAAATGGTGCGGAGGTCAGTTTACGTCCGGCGGCTGGGAATGGGGACGGGTTCTTCGGGGGGACAGCTCTGAGGAACCGAGGACAGTTGCGTGGCGAAGCACCCGCTCATCAGAACAGGAGGGGCGATAGCCGTACTGTCAGTTCACGTGCCGCCTCCGCGTGTTCGCTGATGGCGGCGAACCGTTCCGCGGGGCCGGTGAGACATAACGCTCCGCCGACTGAGCCGTCGGGCTGCCGCACGGGAAATGCCAGGCTTGCGGATCCCGCTTCGAGTTCGTTGATTTCCGAGGCCTGGCCGTTGAGCCTAATTTCCGCGAGTTGCCTGTACAGCTGGCCGCTGTCGGTAATGGTGTCCTCTGTCAGCTTCACCAGCTGGCCGCTCGGAAGCGGGAAGACCGAGTCACCAAGTTCAGCGAGCATGAGCTTCCCCGGGGCGGAGGTGTGCGGGTACCGGAGCATCTCGTGGACCGAGTGGAGCGGATAATCAGGATCTTCATCAGCGATCCTGAGGGAAGCGTTCCTGAACATCAAGAGGTGCACCGCGAACCGGTTTCCCTGCCGGAACTCGTCAATTACCGTGCGGGCCGCGGTGGGAACAGTTGGCGGGTTCGCCGCTGTCACCAGTCCTGAAATTGCGTGGCCGAGCGCGAATCCGCGAAGATCTGAGGTGCGGACCAGATATTCGTCCCCGACAAGGGCATTCAGTAAACGGTAGGCGGTGGCCGGAGGCATGCGCAGGGCGTCGGTAATCTCTTTCGCCGTTGTCCCGGTACCGAACCGTGCCACGGTCTCCAGGATCCTGAGCGAGTTTGACGCCGGGCCGGAACCGGAGTGTGTGGGTCTGTAGTTCATTTGTTCGGCCCGCCATGAAACAGGTCCGATTCCCGGGTCTCGTCGTAGATTCCCACTGACGCCAGGCGCATGGGTAACCGGCGGTGGAGGTACATGGCGTAAATGACGCTGGCCAGGAGGACACCGGCGTAGATGAGGGTCTGCAGGTTGCCTGTTCCAATCGATGTTGTCGCAGCCGCCCACAGCACTGCACCGAGCACCAGGGAGGTTACCGCTCCAAGTACCCAGCTTGTGTACGTGTTCTCCCCGATCCTGCGCAGGAAAAAGGGCAGGGACGCGCTGGCAAGGATATAGGACCCCAGGTATCCGTAGGCGCCGAGCGTGAAGAGGTTGGCCAGGCCCTGCTCAGGACTGGCTCCGGAGATGACGATGGCGCTGGGAACGATGGCAACGACCGGCATAACTGCCAGGATGGCCGTCGAAGGTGTCCGAAAAGCGGGATGTGTCCGGCCGACGGCCCGTGGGGCAACGCCTTCCCGGCCCATGCAAAAAAATATCCGGGCCAGGGCATTCACAGATGCGATGGCGCACGCAAACCACGATGCCGCGATTCCCAGGTCGAGCACGGCGGCGAACACCGGGGAAGTCTGGGAAAACAAGTCAGACAACGGTGTAGAACTGCCTGTTATATCTGACGGTGCACCTCTGAGGGCTACGTCCTGGGCGGTCGCGGCGAGCAGATAGAGCACGCCCGCCAGGATGGGAGTCCACGTAATGGCCCGCGGCACGCTGACGAAGGGTTTCTGTGCCTCCCCTCCGAGGGTGGTGGGGCTTTCGAAGCCGACAAAGGCACTGACGGCCACCACGATTGCGATCGATAGCGAATCAAGATGTCCGTTCCAGGAAAATACGCTTCCGAGACTGACCTGCGGTTTGTTGAGGGCGAAGTAGACCACCATCAGAACGGCGAGGATTGCAATGGAAACGGATTCCATTAACAGCGTGGCCCACGCGGATAGCTGGATCCCCCGGATCATCAGGAAACAGGCGGCGCCAGCGGCGGCAAGAATGACCAGCACCGTGACAACACCGGGGTCCGCCACCGGGATGCCAAGGTTGATGAACAGCTCAACAACATACGTGCCAACCGCCAACAGACTGGCCATGGCCACGAGACCGTACCCGAAGATGGCCGACCAGCCGGCGGTGATTGCCGTCCGCTGGCCAAGCCCCTTGGCTGTGTAGCTGTAGAGCCCGCTGACGGCAGCCATGCGCTTTGCCATCGGCCTCAGGCATAAGGCAACCAGGATCATGACCGCCATGGCTGCGCCGAATGTCAGAACAAGGTTCGTTCCACCGGCTCCAAAAACAAGACCCGGAAAGATCAGGGCCGGAATGACGGTCATGGCGCCCGCGGGCGCCACATTGGCTACTGCCTGTGCGAAGACCGGCAGGAAGGAAAGCTTCCGGCGTCTCAGGCCTTCCACCGGAGAGCGGGGCGTGATGAAGCGATCACCGCGGGCAGACACTGGGACCAACTTTCCCTCCGGCATGCAGGCTCGTCTTTGATTTTGCGTGACGCAAGTCACCGGCCGGAGGTGCAAAACATTAGCATTCCCGGCCCTCAATGACAGTCGCGAACGCGTTTGTGAATGTTTCCAGCATGTTAACTGCGGTGGGAAAAATCCGCGCCAAATTTCTCACCTCGCGCCACCCCCGGGCCGTCCCCGAATGTTTCCAACATGTTAACTGTGGCGGGAAAATGCCGCCGTGAATTTCTCACGCAAATATCCGGAAAAGGCTCGCCTTGGGTGACTTGAATGACGTAGCTTTCTTACACAGACGGAATCCCAGTGATCCGCATCACGCTGGCAGGGCCCGAATTGGAGCCCCGGCCGGCACTCTCAAAAAAAGAGGATGCCGATTGCAAGCGATCCCTTCACCAGCCTCAAACGGGCCCGGGGAGGGTCTTTTAGCGCAGCGCCGTATGCACGAAATAATTAGCAGTTCTGGGAAATCAAGAGATTTGCCATTCTGATATTCCGCGAATGTTGTCCTTTATCCCGCGATGGCAATAAAACCATACCGACTGCCCGCTATAAGCGCCGTCATTTTTTATTAGAAACCAAGGAGAAACCATGACTCTGACCACTGAAGTCCAGACCGTTGTAGGGGTATCGCACCCCCTGGATCCGCTCTCCCGCGCCGAGATCTCCCGTGCGGCGTCGATCCTGAAGGATGGCCAGGCCGGCGCGGAATCCTTCCGGTTCATCAGTATTGAGCTGCGCGAGCCGGACAAGGAACTGCTGCGCAGCGGCGCCAAGACCGTCCGGGAAGCAGACGCGGTCCTGGTCAACCGCGC
>NZ_JANCLV010000017.1:0-69713 GCF_024294965.1 Pseudarthrobacter humi | reverse complement strand
TGCACCGACCTGCTCACCCTCACCACGGCCAAGCAAGGCCCCAAGAACCAACCATCAATCCGGGCAAAATCAAATGATTCCACGATGAAAGCTACGCGGGCATCTTGACATGATTCCTCGGGGCCTGGCATGGCCCCCGTCACACCAGCCCTTCGGCGGCATCGGAAATGCGGAGCGTGGAACCGTTCCGGCCCTTGAGGACCTGGAGCTGGGTTCCGATACGCTGTTTCATTTCCCCCACATGGCTGACGAGACCCACAACCCGCCCGCCGTCGCGAAGGCCTTCGAGGGCATCCATCACCTGTTCCAGGGATTGTTCGTCCAGGCTGCCGAAACCCTCGTCCACAAAGAGCGTCTCGATCTGGATGCCGCCGGACTCCTGCTGCACAACGTCGGCCAACCCCAAGGCGAGTGAGAGGGACGCCATAAAAGACTCGCCGCCGGACAGGGTGGAGGTATCCCGGCGGTGCCCCGTCCACTGATCCACGACTTCCAGGCCCAACCCGGATTTCGCGCCCCGCGCGGCCTTGGCGTCTGAATGCTGGAGCAGGTAGCGGCCATCGCTCATGGCCACCAGGCGTTCGGAAGCAGCCAACGCCACCTGTTCGAGCCGTGCCGCGAGGACGTAGCTGTTCAGGCTCATGCGGTACGTGTTGTCTCCTCGGCCTACGGCGGTATCAGCCAGGGCTGTCAGCAACCGGGCGCGTTCCCGCGGAACCCGCCCGGAACCGGCAAGCCGTTCGTAGTCATTGCGGACAGCGGCCAGCGATTCCACACAGCGCACGGCCATGCCGGCGGCGAGATCGGCGGCACGTGCCTCCTCCCCGGCCTGCTCCGCGGCGGCTTGCAGCTCGGCAATGAGGGCTTCGTCCACCGCGGGATGGGCTGCGGCCTCCGTCCGTGCCAGCAGCAGATCCTCGGATGTGAACAGCTCGGCAATCCGCGCCTGTTCGTCGTGGCCGGCCCGGACCTTAGCCAGCAGGGCATCGGCGTCGGTGGCCGACAGCAGCTGCGCCCGGGCTTCACCGTCAGAACTGAAACCAGCCTCCGGCAACGCCAGGTCAAGCTGGATCCGCGCTTCCTCGGCCCTGGCCCTGGCCCTGCTGAGCAAGGCCTGGGCCTCCATGGCCTTCTCCAGTGTGGCGGCAGCGTCCTGCAGCGACCGCAGCCGGCGTGTGAGGCTGCGGTGGCCGCCGCGCAGGGCAGAGAGCGCCTCGTTAAGCGACGCCAGCTGGTCCTCCAGTCCCGACAATTCAACGGTGACCTGCGCGAGTTCGGATGCCGCGCTGTGCCTGGCATTATCCGCTGCGGTAAATCTGGCGTCGGCTGCCTCCAGCTGCTGCCGGAGGTCAGCGAGGTCTTTCACCGCCAGCTGCGACTCTCCGGCGGCGGCGCGGGCTGTCTCGAACGCTGACATCGCATCCTTTTCGGGGGTGTCCCCGCCCTGGCCTTCAAGAACAGCCACCAACTGGTTCGCGTCGCCCAACTCACTGGCCCGCGCGGCCAGATCCTTCTCCGCAGACTCATGGTCGTGCTGGGCGGCTTCCTCGGCCTGGCTGAGGCCCAGCGCTGACGCCGCAGCCTCGGCGGGAGCCGGGTGGTCCGCACTGCCGCAAACCGGGCAGGCTTCACCCTCGGCCAGCTGGGCGGCGAGTTCGGCGGCGGCGTTGGCGAGTCTGACCTCGCGCAGGTCCAGCCAGCGGAGTTTCTTCTCAAGCTGGATCTCCCGGGACGCCAAGTGGCGCTCGGTGGCGAGCCCCTGCGCCGCGCGTGCAGCCGCGGAGCGCCGGACGACGTCAAGAAGTTCCTCAGCCGCAGCGGCTTCCTTGGCGTGCAGGATGGCGGCTGAGGCCAGTTCCGCCAGGGGCTCCAGGCGTGCCGTCAGGGTTTCCTGCTCCGTGCGGAGGGCCTGCAGCGAAACGCCCAGGTCAATGTCCCTTTGGGTGAGTTCCTGCTGCTTCGTGCTGAGTGCGGCACGCCTGGCAACGAGTGAATGGAGGCGTTCTTCGTCCGGCAGCCTGGCCTCCACCACGGCCAGCAGGGACCGGAGCCGGCTGAGCTCACCGGCGATGTCAAGGGCTCCTGCGGCGGAGAGCCCGCCATCGGAGGGGTCCGCATCCAAGGCGCCAAGGTCCAGGTGGTCCAGTTCGGGGTCTTCATCGGCCGCCATGCGCAGCAGTGTGATGGCGGATTCCATGGCTCCCGCCGCGTGCCGGACCTGGGTCTGGCTGGACTGGACAGCATGCAGCTGGCCCGAGAGCACCTCGGCGCGGCGGTGCTGTTCGAGCCGGGCGGCATGGACCTCCAGTGACGGCAGGGCTGCCTCTGCGGCTGCCTTCCGGGCCTCGGCGGCGGCCAGTTTACGGTGCCGTTCCCGCCGCGCGGACTCGCTCTCCAGCCGGCCGGAGGTGTGCCTGCTGACAGCTGCTGCGGCCTCCGCCGCGGCAGCCAGTGCCCCTGCGCGGCGGGCCACCGATTCCTGCAGCCATTCGATCCGGGCAGAAGACTCTTCCTGGGCAGGAGCTGCAAAATCGTCAATGGCCAGCGCAGCGGCCTCGGCTTCCGCCCGCGCCGCCAGCAGCTCAAGCTCCGCGTTCAGCCGGGCAACATCGTTCCGCGCGGCCTGTGCCTGCGCCGCCAATTCCTTTTCCAGGGCCTCGAACCGCTGGGTGCCGAAGAGCTTCTGCAGCAGTTCCAGGCGATCGGCTGCCTTGGACCGCAGGAAGGCGGCAAAATCGCCCTGCGGCAGCAT
This sequence comes from Pseudarthrobacter humi, assembly GCF_024294965.1. Lineage (NCBI taxonomy): Bacteria > Bacillati > Actinomycetota > Actinomycetes > Micrococcales > Micrococcaceae > Pseudarthrobacter > Pseudarthrobacter humi. Next base: position 66,961 of record NZ_JANCLV010000017.1, on the reverse strand, counting down.
CACCACGCGCGTGAACTGTTCCCGGTCCATTCCCAGCAGGGCGGTGATTTCAGCGCCGGCTTCGTCGTTGCGTCCGGATCTCTCCGTCCACGTCCCGCTGATGCGTTCCCGGAGGAGCGTTTTGGCCTGCTGTGTGGTGAAGCCGTTCTTTCCGCGGGCGCTGGGTTTATCCCAGGCGGGCGACCTGGTGACTTCGAAGTGGCGGCCCTGGGCGGAAAACTCGCAGATTACCGCCGGTTCGAGCGACGGTTCGGCATGATCGCTGCGCAGGCGCTTACCTTCCTGGCGCGCCCCGGGCACGGATCCGTACAGCGCAAAGCAGACGGCGTCCAGCACGCTGGTCTTCCCTGCCCCCGTAGGCCCGTTAAGGAGGAAGAGTCCGTGGGCGCTCAACCTGTCGAAGTCGATTTCCTCGGTACCCGCAAAGGGCCCGAAGGCGGAGATAGCAAGGCGGTGGATCCTCATAGCGATGCCTCCGTCAGGCGTACGTTGTCCAGCGCCGCGGCAATGGCCGACCGCTCGGCGTCGTCCGCGTCCCGCCCCCGCACATGATCGAGGAATCCGCAGCAGAGCGAGAGATCATCCTGGGCTTCGGCGAGCCGACTGCTGTAGCTCTTGGACGCCTTGACGGCGCCGCCCTGCGGATCAAAGCCGAGGACCAGCGTGTCCGGAAACCGGGCCCGCAGCCGCTCCATGGCCTGCGCCGGCCGCTGCTCATCCGTCAGAGTGACCTGGCAGTACGCCCCTTCAGCCCAGGAATGTTCCGCGGACTCCAGGAGCTCCGAGATCTCGCCGCGGAGTACGGCCAGCTTCCGCGGGGCTGACCACGACAGTTCCGATACGCCGCTCACACCGTCCGGGCCGACGTCGATCAGCCAGCTTCCCTTGGCGTGTTTGGCTTCGGAGAACGAGTAGGCCAGGGGCGACCCCGAGTACCTGACCTGCGGCGACAGGGTCTGGCGGCCGTGCAGGTGCCCCAGCGCGGTGTAGCTGAATCCGTCAAACAGGTCCAGGGGCACGGCTCCGACTCCCCCGATGCTGAGGTCCCGTTCGCTGTCTGAGCTGATCCCTCCGCTGGCGAACGTGTGGGCGAGGACCACCGAATGGACGGTTCCCGCAGCGCTCCGCTCCGCGAGGTCTGCCCGGATGCGGTCAGTGGCGGCGCGGGTGACGTCGAAGTGGCTGGCCGTTTCTGCACCGAGTTGTTCGGCGACGAGGCGCGGTTCCAGCCAGGGGATTCCATAGATGGCCAGGACAGCACCGGGCGTCCCGCCGTCATCCGTTTCCAGGGGCAGGACGACTGGCTGGTCCAGGTCCGCCAGCCTGGTCCGCAAGTGGACGCCGCCACGTTCCAGCAGCCGGGACGCGAAGCCCAGCCGGATGGCGGAGTCGTGGTTTCCGGAGGTCAGCACAACTGTAGCGCCGGTCGCCGTGAGCCGCACCAGGGCATCGTCCAACAGCCCCACGACGTCGACGCCGGGCAGGGCGCGGTCGTAGACATCGCCGGCGATCAGGACAACGTCAACGGCGTTTTCGGTGACAGCGCTGACAAGCTGATCAACAAATGACCGTTGGGCGTCCAGCATCCCGACGCCGTGGAAGGACCTGCCCAAGTGCCAGTCCGATGTGTGCAATAACCGCATATTCTTACGCTAGCGGCTGCCACCGACAGTTTAGGGAACCGCCGCAACAGGCCGCGGCCCAGCCGGGCCAGCTAGCCGCGCTTTCCGTCGAAGAATTCCTGGGCTTCGTCGCGGCCGTCCGGCTTGTCCGCGGCGGTCTGAGCCGGTGCGGGCTTGGCCGGAGCGGCTGCCTTGGCGGGCATCGCAGCGGACTCGTCGGCCACGTCGCCATCGACGTCGGCATCCTCGTCGTCGTCGAAATCCTCAACGTCGTCGGCCTCACTGCCGTCATATACTGACCCGTCAGCGGTTGATCCAGCGGCCGAAGCAGTAACGGCACCAACCGGCTCGGCGAACCCACGGAAGACCAGCCCGGCGATGGCCGCGCCCGCCAAGGGAGCGACCCAGAAGAGCCACAGCTGCTCAAGGGACCAGCTGGAGCTGAAGACGGCCGAGGCCGTGGCGCGGGCGGGGTTGAACGGCGCATTGCCCACGGACAGGCCCAGCTGCAGCAGGACAGCGATGGCGAGGCCCACCGCTACGGCGGCCGCCGTTTTGTTGACGTTGTTGCGTGCGGTGGTGCCCAGGAAGACTGCAACCAGGATGGCGGCCCCGAGCACTTCCAGCAGGAGCACGCCGGAGAGGGGCGCCTGGATGATGGAATGTTCGCCGAATCCGGCGGTCACGGTGTCGAACGCCGTGCGGCTGTCCTGGATGCCCGGCAGGGTCCGAAGAATGCCGAAGAGTGCGAGGGCGCCGAGAAGTGCGCCCACCAGCTGCGCGCCGATGTAAGCGGCGGCGTCACCGAGCCGGATCCGGCCGGCGACGGCGTGGCCAACGGTCACGGCCGGGTTGAAGTGCCCGCCGGAAACGTAGCCGAACGCCAGCATGGCCGCGGTCACCGCTAGACCTGCTGCGAGCGCGGCCGGCAGCGGGCTGGACTGCGGGATGGAGAACAGCGGCACGCCCAGGCCTGCCACCACAATGAAAAGGCTGCCAAAGGCTTCGGCAGACAGCCTGGACACCAGACCGTGCCGGACTTCGGCACCGCTGCCGGCAGTCAGCCCGGAGGCGGGATCACGGTGGACGGGCACAGGCGTGGTCATGGTGGGGCAATCCTTATCGTTGGGGTTTGGTGCCTTTGCATTCTGCCAAGGGATTCTGGGCGTTGGCTGAGTCCGAGCTTAGTGGACGGACGGCGTGGCGCCCCGGCGCCTTCCACCTCCACCCCACGGTAAATTTACTGTCATGAGCATTGAACCGGGCGCCGTTGCCGCGCCCCCGCTGAAGTCCCGCATCCACGGCTGCCTCCTGGGCGGCGCGCTGGGAGACTCGCTGGGCTACGTGGTGGAGTTCGAACCGATCGAGGCCATCCGCCAGCGCTTCGGCCCCGCGGGCCTGACGGATCTGGCAGCGATCGACGGCGGCAGCCACTTTTCGGACGACACGCAGCTGACGCTGTACACCGTGGACGGGCTCGTTGAGGTGCTCGAATGGGCCAATGACGGCGTGGGCGCCGATGCGAATGCCTGCCTGTGGCTGGCCTACCTCCGCTGGCTGGCCACCCAGGGCGAGTCCGTACCGCCGCAGGCCCCGGCCCAGCCGCCGCGGTGGATCGACGGCAACGAGGTCCTAAGGCACCGCCGCGCCCCGGGTAACGCATGCCTCAGCGGGCTGGCCACGGGTGAAATGGGAACGGTCTACCGGCCCGTGAACCCGGACTCGAAGGATCGCGGAACAGTGATGAGGTCGGCCCCGTTCGGCCTGATTCCCTTCATAGCGTCCGACGCCGTCTACAAGTTGAGTGCCGACGCCGCCTCCCTGACGCACGGTCATCCGTCCGCACGGCAAAGTGCCGGCAGCTTCAGCCTGCTGATCCACCGCCTGGTGGCGGGTGACACCCTGGCGGACGCGGCGGCGGCGGTCCTGGCCGAAGTCCGTGGCCTGAAGGATGTGGCGGCGGAACTTCCCGAGCGGCTTGAGACGGCTATCCGCTGTGCGGGAACGGGCGTCCTGTCGCCGGAGGAACTGGTTCGGCAGCTCGGCGCGGGCTGGGTCGCGGAGGAGGCGTTCGCCGTCGGGCTTTACGCCGTCCTGGCCACGGCGCCGGGCACGGACTCCACCCTGTCACCGCAAGACCATTTCCGGGCAGCCGTGGCGCTGGCCGTCAACCACAGCGGCGCCAGCGATACCACGGCATCCATCGCCGGAAACATCCTGGGCGCCTACTACGGCGACGAGTGTCTGCCCCCGGAATGGCTCGACGCCCTCGAAGGGCCGGACGTCATCCGCGGCATGGCCGATCTGCTGGTGGGCGTTACAACCGCTTGAGCGCGACGTTGTTACAGGCCTCGCAGATGTCCTCCGGGATCAGGCCCCGGCGCTGCAGCACTCCGAAGATAACGCAGCCCAGGCAGAATCCGGCGAAGGCCTCCAGGGAGGCGGCCGCAATGAGTACCGCGAGCGCAATCCAGGCGGCAGGGGCGGCACCGGCAAGGAACAGGATCAGCGCCGTCGTGGACACCGCTGCTCCCATGCCCTGGGCAAAACGCTTGGGCGGTCCGGGAACCAGGCGAACGCGGCCCAGACGGGGTGCCAGGACCTTCACGGACAGCAGGGCCAGCGGCGAAATCCGTGGGCCGAAGAGCACCCGGAGCCAGAAGCCCGCGGCGATCAGCACCAGTCCCCAAACGGATCCGCTCAGCAGTGTGGCGCCCGAGAGGAGCACCACCAGGCCGGCGGTGATCCGGGCCGCGTATTCATTGACGGGGTTAGGAAAGGCGAACACGGCGGACCAGTTGATTCCGGTTGTTTGGCCGTCCGTTAGTTTGCTCATCCTGCAAGGCTAGGAGCCGGGCACGCCGCAGGGAAGATTTGTTGCGCCGAATGAACACCGCGCCGTATCCCTGCAGCCGGAACCATCGCATGCGGAAACCGAGACCGGCTCAGCCGCCCACCATCTGGAGGAACTCGCCTTCGGAGAGCACTTCGATGGGCTGGCCGCGGTCGTGGAGCTCCAGAACGCGCCGGGCCTTGCCGGTCAGCCTGCCGGACCTCAGGTCCGCGGCCACAAAACCGTCACCCACCACCAGCACCGTGGTGCGGGCGGTTACCCGGCTTTCCGGCCGGGCACCCAGCTCGGCCGAACGCACCTTCGCTTCCGGCCGGGCCATGGAGAGCTCGCCGGTGAAGACAACGGTCTGGCCGTACAGCGGGTGGGAGGGTTCGGCGTCGGCATTGGGGACGGGGTTGTCGCCCTCCTCCGGCCACCCGGACAGGAACGGGCGCACCAGCGCGGCGCTGCCTCCGCCAGCGGCACCGGCAAGGGCTGCAAGGCTGGCTTTGGACAGGACATCGTGCGCAGGGTCAAACGCCTCCTGATGCGGCAGGACCAGGCCCAGCGACAGGTAGAGCTCGGCAATGCTGTTGGCGTTGTTCCGGGCCGCGATGTCGATCAGGATGCCGGCGCAGGCGCGGGCGTCTTCTGCGGCGTCGTGGTGGTTGACCAGCGGCACGCCGGCTTCCTCCGCGGCGAACGGCAGGGAATTGGAGACCAGGGAGTAGCAGCGCCGGGCCAGCATCACGGTGCAGACGTAGTCGTAGGCAGGGCCGGGCAGGCCGGAGACCTCAAGCCCTGACCGGATCACTCCCAGGTCAAAGGCCGCGTTGTGCGCCGCCAGGATGTCGTCCCCGATGAAGGCGCCAATCTCCGGGAACAGTTCACCGAAACGGGGACGGCCTGCGACGTCCGTGGCCTTGATGCCGTGGACCCTGACGTTGTGGTACTCGAAGTGGTCATGGTTGACCGGAGGCCGCATTAGCCACGACGCCTCATCCACCACGCGCCCGCCGCGCACTTTTGTCAGGCCAACCGCGCACGGTGAACCCCGGAAGCCATTGGCCGTCTCGAAGTCGATCGCCGTAAAGTCCAAACCCACGGCCCATACTTTACCGCCGGACAAGGCCGTTTCCGTGTCATCGGGGCGGCCCTGTCGCGGATATCACGCGTCCGACGCCGGGCAGCGAGAGTGCGTCAAGTACCCTGAGTAGGTGAACTTTCTTGCGATCAGCGACCTTGCCGTGCCCATGCTGGGTGGTGCAGGACCGGTCCAGCCGCAGCTGGCATCCTTCCTGCCCGACTGGCTGAACCCTCAGATTTTCTTGGCCGATCCAGCACTTGCGCCCTGGGTGGTGCTGCTCGTCTGCGGAATTGTCTTCGCCGAAACGGGCTTGCTGGTGGGATTCTTCCTTCCCGGCGATTCGATGCTGTTCACGGCGGGGCTTCTGGTGGCAACGGACACCATCCAGTTCAATGTCTGGCTCCTGGCGCTCCTGATCACCATATCCGCCATCATCGGCAACCAGACCGGCTACCTGATCGGTTCCAAGGCCGGCCCCGCCATCTTCAATAAGCCGAACTCCCGCCTCTTCAAGCGCGAAAACGTGGAGAACGCACACGCCTTCTTCGAAAAGCACGGCGGCAAGGCACTGATCCTCGCCCGCTTCGTGCCGATCATCCGGACCTTCGTGCCCGTCATCGTTGGCGTGGCCCAGATGAACAAAAAGAAGTTCTTCCTCTTCAACGTGATCGGCGCGGTCCTGTGGGGCAGTGGTGTCACACTGTTGGGCTACTTGCTGGGTGACAGGGTCCCGTGGGTCCGCGAGAACCTGGACATCATCTTCATCGTCATCGTCCTGGTTTCAGTGATTCCGATCGGCATCGAAGTACTCCGCGGATTCTCGGCCAAGCGCCAGGCTGCCAAGTTCGGCACGGACGCCGTGGAGGAATTCATTGAGGAACACGAACCCGAGGCCGAGCGGAAGACCCACCGGGACCACTGAGCCCTCACCACGCAGCATCTCGCTGCTCCCCGGTCGCTCCGTTGCCCTCCGGCGGTTCAGTCCTCGGGGTGCCAGGCATCGATCGTCACGGTGCCGCGCGGCGAGTTCAGTGTGGCGCTGAGCGGCGCGGCGTGGGCAAGCCCCACGGGGGTCGCCCGCACTCCTGGCAGCTTCAACACGTCAAGCGCCTCCTGCGGCACGCCCTGTAATACCAATTCCTGCAACGCCAAGAGCGTCGGCGGGAGGTGATCACAGGGATGTGCTCCCGTCCATTCGATCAAAGTCGGCAACGCGCCAGCGCATTGGGTGCGGCCATCGTCGCGTACTGTAATGCGCCACTTCAACAGGCCTTGCGGCGTATCGCGCTGCGCTGCCAGTGGTACGCCGGGGTCGAGGTCGACGTTGGCCAGGCGCTGCCGCAGCATTTCCATCATGCCCGTCCGCGCGACTGCGTGCACCAGTACGGGACATTGGCGCACCGCCTCGCGCAACGTTGGCTGGTCCAGCCCGAACCAACGCGGCCGACCCGGGGCCGGGGCATCAGGGTCAATCGCGATGATCTCCAGATAGCACTGCGGGAAGCGCACCGTGCTGATGTCCAACACTCGATTGTGCGTGCCCATCAGGGCGTGTTTGCCTCCACGGGAGGGCTGAACGCCGAATGTGGCCTCGCACCAGGCGACGCCCTGTTCGAGCGAATCTGCGGCGATGACCAAGTGATCGATGCGCGCGTTCACAGCAACATCGTATCGGACCGCCCCAAAATACTGCCTTCGCGGCCCTGCCGAAGGAGGCCGGCGGAAATGACGAATGTCTCCCCAGGCGTTATTGTCCGGATATCGCCCGTTCGAGCCTGGCAAAGTCACGATATCTGGACAAAAACTCCCGTAGGGTCACTGCCGGGCGAGCGCGCCGACGATAGCCGGCAGGAGGGCCCGGAAGGCCTTCCCGCGGTGGCTGATCGCGTTCTTTTCTTCCGGTGACAATTCAGCGCAGCTGCGGTCCTCGCCGGCCGGCCGCAGCACGGGGTCGTAGCCGAAGCCACCGTCACCGCGGGGTTCGCGCAAAAGAGTCCCCTCAAGCTGGCCGTACTCCACCACTTCGCGGCTCCCGGCGCCCGGTCCCGGGACAGCCAGGGCCGCAGCGCAGACAAACGCGGCTCCACGGTGCCCGTCAGGGACATCGGAGAGCTGGTCCAGCAGAAGCTTCAGGTTGGCGGCATCGTCACCGTGCCGGCCGGACCAGCGTGCGGAAAAGATTCCAGGCGCCCCGCCCAGTACGTCCACGGCCAGCCCCGAATCGTCGGCGATGGCCACCAGCCCGGTGGCCTCCGCAACGGCCCGCGCCTTCAACAGCGAGTTTTCAGCGAACGTCACGCCTGTTTCGACGACGTCTGGCGCACCCACCGCCGCGGCGTCCACCACCTGCGTGTCGACGTCGAGCCCGGGGACCTGTCCGCGCAGCAGCTCGCGGAGCTCCCTGAGCTTGCCCTTGTTGTGCGTGGCCAGGACGAGGCGGGGTGCAGGCGCGCCGACAGGTCCAGCGTTCGGGTTCACAGCGTCCTGGTTCACAGTGCGTCGGCGAGCGTTTCGCGCTGGATCGCCGCCAGGGCGGTGGTGCCCAGGAGGGCGAGGTCCAGCAGCTGGTTCAGCTCGTCCCGGTCGAAGGGAGCACCCTCTGCGGTGCCCTGGACTTCCACGAACTTCCCGGATCCGGTGACCACCACGTTCATGTCGGTTTCGGCGCGGACATCCTCAACGTAGGGGAGGTCCAGCATGGGCACGCCGTCGATGATGCCCACCGAAACCGCTGCGATCGTGTCGATCAGGGGCTGGGCGTTCTTGGCGATCAGCTTGTTGTCGCGGGCGAAGCGGATGGCGTCCGCCAGTGCAACGTAGGCCCCGGTGATGGCCGCGGTGCGCGTTCCGCCGTCGGCCTGGAGGACGTCGCAGTCCAGGACGATCGTATTTTCGCCCAGGGCCTTGGTGTCAATGATGGAACGCAGGGAGCGTCCGATCAGCCGGGAAATCTCGTGGGTCCGCCCGCCGATTTTCCCCTTGACAGATTCGCGGTCGGATCGGGTGTTGGTGGCCCGGGGAAGCATGGCGTACTCCGCCGTGACCCAGCCGCGGCCTTCGCCCTTGAGCCAGCGCGGCACGCCTGCCGTCAGGGACGCCGTGCACAGGACCCTGGTGTTGCCGAACTCGATGAGGGCCGATCCCTCGGCCTGCTTGGACCATCCGCGGGTGATGCTGATGGGGCGGAGCTGGTCGGGGGCGCGGCCATCGGCGCGCACTACGGGCACTGCGGTTGCTTCAGAAGTCATGCCTTTAGCTTATCGACTCACGGCGAGCCGTCCCGCCGGGCGTTCAGTGGACGAGGCGGCTCACTGCCCCGGCCGGCGGCCAGGAGCAGACGAGGGAACCGGCTTAGACGGTGTAGTGCACACCGGCCACGGCAACCGCCACGTCGCCGCCGAACACGGGGCGCGCTTCGGCCATAACGGTGGTGGGCGAGGTCCAGACGGGGATGTGCGTGAGGAGCAGCCGGCGTGCGCCCGCGCTTTCCGCAGCCTCGCCGGCACGCTTTCCGGTCAGGTGGACATCCTTGATGTCGTCGTCACGGCCTTCCTCAAAGGCGGCCTCGCACAGGAACAGGTCAGCGTCCTTTGCCGCTTCCTCCAGCCCGGCGCAGGAATCGGTGTCCCCGGAATACGTCAGGATCCGGCTGACCGAGTTGCCTTGCTTGTCCGGTTCGGTCACTTCCACCCGCAGGGCGTAGGCCTCCTCCACGGGATGGTTCACTGCGAACGGCGTCACCGTGAACGGCCCCACCGTGACGGATTCCCGTTCGGTCCAGTTGGTGAAGTCGAATTCCTCGTGCATCCCCGGATCGAGCTCCAGGCCGTAGGCGGTGGCCATCCGGTCCGCCGTCGCGGCGGGGCCCCACACCGGAATCCTGCCGCGTCCCCAGCCGCCGGGCTTCCAGCGGACGGCCACATGCAGGCCGCACAAGTCCATGCAGTGGTCCGGGTGCAGGTGGGTGAGGAAGATCGCGTCGATGTCCTCAAGGTCCGTGTAGCGCTGGATGGCGCCAAGGGCGCCGCTGCCAAGGTCCATCACGATTTTCCACGTCCGCTCGCCGTCGTTGGCGGTCAGGAGGTAGCAGGACGCCGGCGAGCCCGGGCCGGGAAACGAGCCGGTGCAGCCGACGATGGTGAGCTTCACAGGGCAGGTCCTCCGGCCCGGTGGGCGCCCACAAAGTTCGAAATCCGAGGTCCCGACGACTGCCGGGCACTGGCAGTCTGCGCAGCCGCGATCATCTCGGGGGTGATCCGCGCCAGGCTGCCGGTGGGGTATTGGGCCGCCACATGGTCCACGTGCCTGACGGACAGGACCTCCGGCCCCAGGAAACGGCGGGCCAGCGTTTCGAACTGGCCGGCGTCACCGGTGGCGATGAAATGGTGTTCCGGCGGTGCTGCAGCAGTGCGCTGAAGATCATGGGTGGCGAGGGCCCGGTACACGTCCTTCGCCGTTTCCTCCGCGCTGGACACGAGCGTCACGGCGTCGCCCATCACGAACGAGATGACGCCTGTCAGCAGCGGATAGTGCGTGCAGCCCAGCACCACGGTGTCCACGCCTGCCGCCTTCAGCGGCGCCAGGTACGCTTCGGCAATAGCCAGCAAGGCTGGCCCGGTGGTGATCCCGGCCTCCACGTAGCTCACGAACTCGGGGCAGGCCACGGACGTGATCGCCAGGTCCGGCGCGGCGGCGAACGTGTCTTCGTAAGCCCGTGAACCAACGGTGGCGGAGGTTCCGATGACGCCGATACGTCCGCTGCGGGTGGCAGCGACAGCCCGCCGGACGGCCGGCTGGATCACTTCGATGACCGGGATGCCGTATTTCGCCGTGTACCGCTCGCGGGCGTCCCTCAGGACAGCGGCCGACGCCGAGTTGCACGCAATGGTCAGCAGCTTGACGCCGGAGTCCACCAGTTCGTCCATCACGCCCAAGGCATTGGCGCGGACTTCGGCAATGGGCAAGGGCCCGTAGGGCCCGTTGGCGGTATCCCCTACATAGAGGATGGACTCGTTGGGGAGCTGGTCGATGATGGACCGCGCCACGGTCAGTCCGCCGACACCGGAATCAAAGATGCCGATGGGGCGGGACCCCACCTGGGCGGTGGTGCTGCTGGCTGCGGACTCCGATGCGGCTGCGCCTGACGGATCCATGCTCGAGGCTGTAGTCATGATTATTCGAGGATAGGTCTTCCCCGGGGCCGCAGCCATCACATTGTGGCGCCCGACTCATGTCAAATTTGTCACATTGGCGGTCGAATCCCCGAACAGGACAGCAGTTCAGGTCCGCGAGTCAAGGGACTGGAGCATCGCCTGGACCAGTGATTCCTGCAGCCACGTGGTGAAGTTGTATACCAGGGCGAGGTAACTTTCCACGTCCTCGGCCTGGGACCAGTCCTGCATCAGGTGCACGTGTTCGGCGTCCTCTTCATCCCGGATATCCAGGCGTTCCGCCAGCACCAGGCGCACATCGTTCAGGGCCATGGACCAGAACCTTGCCCCTTCGGCGGTGAGGACCACTTCGTCCCTGTCCAGGTCCAGCGCGGCAGCGCGCAGCGCGCCGATCTTGGTTTCCCGCAGCGAGCGCTCGGTGAGCTGGCGGAACTCCAGGGACGCGCCGTCGTCGTTCTTCATCACGTTGGGCAGCAACCGCTTAACGGCACGGTCTGTAGGTTCCTGGACGTCCATATCCAGTCCGATCAGGGCGGCCAGCGGATCCTGGCTGGTGTGTTCGGCCGGCTGAAGCATCGAGATAACGTCATCGATCAGGCTTCGGAGCAGTTCCCGTTCGGCGGGTTCCAGGAACCCCGTGATGCCCTTGAGCCCGTATTTGAATGCCTTAGCCACGTTTCCCCTTGCCCTGCCCGGACCCGCCGGACTTTCCTGAGTTTTTGGAGCTTCCACCATTCCCGCCGGAGGCCCTCTCCACCGTGGCCCAGAGGCCGAAGCCGTGCATGGCCACGGCATGCCGCTCAACCTGTTCCTTGCTGCCGTGGGCCACAATGGACCGGCCCTTTTTATGGACTTCCATCATCAGCTTGTTGGCCTTGGACTCGGTGTAGCCGAAGTAGCTTTGGAAGACATAGCTGACGTAACTCATCAGGTTGACGGGATCGTTCCAGATCACCAGGTTCCAAGGGATGTCCGGGGCGGTCAGGGAGTCGGTGGACGCCTCTGTCCCGGTCCGGGTGCCCTCCTGTGTATCGGGGCCGAGCGCAACGCTTAAGGTCATCTGTCCATTCTATGGGGAGCATGGGCCCACGCCGGCGGGGGCCCCGCGGCGAAGCGAAGCGAGACGTGGGAGCCGGTGGGGACTAGAGTGAATTTTGTGAGTACCTCCGCCAGCTGGGACCATCCCCGCACGTCTTTTTACACAGACCACTACGAGCTGACCATGCTGCAGGCGTCCCTACATTCGGGCGCCGCACACCGCAGGTCGGTCTTCGAGGCTTTTGCCCGGCGCCTGCCGGACGGCCGGCGGTACGGGATTGTGGCGGGAACGGGCCGCCTGCTGGAGGGCATCGCCGACTTCCGGTTCGGCGAAGCCGAGCTGGACTTCCTGGGGCGGACCGGCGTGGTCAACCAGGACACCCTGGACTACCTGTCGAACTACCGCTTTTCCGGTGACATCTGGGGCTACCCGGAGGGCGAGGCGTACTTCCCCAACTCCCCCATCCTGATTGTCGAATCAACGTTTGCCGAAGCCTGCATGCTGGAGACCTACCTGCTCTCGGTCCTGAACCATGACAGTGCCATCGCCTCCGCCGCCTCCCGCATGATCACCGCGGCCGGCAACAGGCCCTGCATTGAAATGGGATCCCGGCGCACGCACGAGGAATCGGCAGTCGCGGCAGCCCGCGCCGCCGTTATTGCCGGGTTCGCCAGCACCTCCAACCTCGAGGCCGGCTTCCGGTACGGCATCAAAACGGTAGGGACCGCCGCGCACTCCTTCACGCTCCTCCACGACACCGAGCGGGAAGCCTTCGAGGCGCAGATCGCCTCCCTCGGACCCGGCACCTCGCTGCTCGTGGACACGTACGACGTCGAAGCAGCGGTGCGTGCCGCCGTCGAGTTGGCGGGGCCCGGGCTGGGGGGCGTCCGGCTGGACTCCGGCGACCTCGTGGCCCAGGCCCAGTGGGTCCGGCGCCTCCTGGACGAGCTCGGCAACGTGAACACCAAGATCGTGGTCACCTCGGACCTGGACGAGTTCGCCATCGCCGCGCTGCAGTCCGCTCCGGTGGATTCCTATGGTGTGGGCACCTCGCTGGTCACCGGTTCCGGTGCACCCACAGCGAGCATGGTCTACAAGCTCGTCAGCCGCACCGACGACGCCGGCAACTTCGTCTCCGTGGCGAAAACCGCCAAGAACAAAACCAGCATGGGCGGCCGGAAGTACGCGCTGCGCAAGCTCAACGAGCGGGGGGTGGCCACCCAGGAAATTGTGGGCATCGGCCACCGCCCCGAAGACGACGGCAACGACCGGCCGCTGCTTCAGCAGTTTATGAAGAACGGCGAGCTGCTGCCGGGCTGGACCGGACACGAGGGTGTGGTCCGCGCCCGCCAACGGCACGCGGACACCATGGCCGAACTGCCCGGCGTCGTCAACCGCCTGCAGCGCGGCGAGCCTGCCATCCCCACCATCTACGAGGAGAACTGATGTCCCGAGCCCTGATCATCGTTGACGTCCAGAACGACTTTTGTGAGGGCGGCTCCCTTGCCGTGGCCGGCGGCGCGGACGTAGCAGCAGCCATCAGCGAATACGTTGACGCCCATCACCATGAGTTCGACCACATAGTTGCCACCCAGGACTGGCACATCGATCCCGGCGCGCATTTTTCCGACACGCCCGATCACAAGGACAGCTGGCCGCGGCACTGCGTGGCCGGCACTCGCGGCGCAGAACTCCATCCGGACCTGGACAGCGAGTACATCCAGGCCTACTTCCAGAAGGGCCAGTTCGCCGCGGCGTACTCCGGCTTTGAGGGCCTGCTGGCACCTGAGGATGCCGTCCCCGCCGGGGAACGCCAGCCGGGCGCCATGCCCGCTGACGCGGAAGCCTACGCACCCGCGGACAACGCCATCGGACTGGACGACTGGCTGCAAAGCCACGACGTGGAGGACGTGGTGGTGGTGGGGATAGCCACCGACTACTGCGTGATGGCCACCTCGCTGGACGCGGTCCAGGCCGGATACTCCGTCACCGTCATCCGCTCACTCACCGCCGGCATTGCCGAGGACCTGGAGGATGCCGTCGCCGAAATGGAGCTGGGCGGCGTCGAAGTCGCGTAAGTACTACTTCCGGCCGATGAACCAGTCCTGGAGCTTGCGCAGCCTGGACTGAAGCTGTTCCTCGTTCGCTTGGGCCACTGGAGGGCCGCCGCAGACCGTCCGCAGCTTCGTGTGCACCACACCATGCGGGGTTCCCGTCCGCGCCGCCCAGGCCGCCACGTTCTTGGCCAGTTCGTTGCGCAGGTCCATCAGCATCCGGTGGTCCGGTATGGCCGGCGCCGCGGCGGCCGGCTCGGCTGCCGGTGCGCGCCGGTTCTTGCGGTTGAGCTGTTCGTGCTGGCGCTGCCGCAGCAGGGTCCCCACCTGCTCGGCATCCAGCAGTCCGGGGATGCCCAGGAAGTCCAGTTCGTCCTCCGAGCCCACTTCTCCCCCGGTGCCGAACTCGCCGCCGTCGAACAATACGCGGTCGAAGGACGCCTGTGAGTCGAGGGCCTCGAACTTGCCCTTCGTAAGGCTGTCGGACGCCTTGTCCTCCCGGTTGGCCTCTTCCATCAGCGAGTCCTCAGGATTGAACAGGCCGTCGCTGTCCTCTTTCTCGGGGCGGTCCAGCGCGTGGTCGCGTTCGGCCTCCATCGAGTTGGCCAGGGCCATCAGCGTCGGCACGGACGGCAGGAAGACCGAGGCCGTTTCGCCGCGTTTCCGGGCGCGCACAAAGCGGCCCACGGCCTGGGCGAAGAACAGCGGCGTCGAGGTGGACGTCGCATAGACGCCGACGGAGAGCCGGGGCACGTCCACGCCTTCTGACACCATGCGGACGGCCACCATCCACCGTTTCTCGCTCACGGTGAATTCCTCGATCTTGCTGGAGGCCTTGGCGTCGTCGGACAGGATCACGGTGGGCGATTCGCCGGTGATCCTTTTCAGCTGCCCGGCATAGGCCCTGGCATCCTCGTGGTCCGTGGCGATGACCAGCCCGCCGGCGTCCGGAACCGTGCGGCGCACTTCGCTGAGGCGTTTGTCCGCCCCCGCCAGGACAGCGGGAATCCATTCCCCGGCCGGGTTCAGCGCCGTCCGCCACGCCTGCGACGTGATGTCCTTGGTGACCGCGGACTCGCCCAGGGAGGCCGCCATTTCCTCGCCGGCGCTGGTGCGCCACCGCATTTGGCCCGAGTAGGCCATGAACATGACCGGGCGCACCACGTGGTCACGCAGGGCATTGCCGTAGCCGTACGTGTAGTCCGCTTTCGAGCGCCGGATGCCGTCCTTGTCCTGCGCGTATTCAACAAACGGGATGGGCGAGGTGTCGGAGCGGAACGGCGTACCGGTCAGGGAGAGCCGCCGTACCGCAGGGTCAAACGCTTCACGAAGGCCGTCGCCCCAGGACAGGGCTTCGCCGCCGTGGTGAATCTCGTCAAGGATCACCAGCGTCCGGGCTGCCTCGGTTTTGGCGCGGTGCAGCATGGGTTTGCTGGCCACCTGGGCGTACGTGACGGCCACGCCAACGAAACCGCGGCCGTGCTGGCCGTCGGAGTTCTTGAAGTTGGGGTCGATGGCTATGCCCACCTTGGCAGCGGCGTCGGCCCACTGCCGTTTCAGATGGTCCGTGGGAGCCACGATGGTGACGCGGTTGACCGCCCCTGATTCGATGAGCATGGAGGCCACGCGCAGCGCAAAGGTGGTCTTGCCGGCGCCGGGGGTTGCTACGGCCAGGAAGTCGCGGGGATCGGTCCTGAAGTAGAGGTCAAGTGCTTGCTGCTGCCAGGCACGGAGTTTTTGGGCGGTTCCCCAGGCTGCGCGTTCCGGATAAGCCGGTGGCAGGGTGGGTCCGCCAAAGAGCGTCTCCGTCACTACTTGTTGTTGCCCGAGTCCCCTCCGGGACCCTTGCCGCCGTCGTTGCCCGGGCGGAGGCCGTCATAAACCTCTTTGCACATGGGGCACACCGGGAACTTCTGCGGATCCCGGCCCGGCGTCCACACTTTGCCGCACAGGGCAATGACAGGATCACCCGTCAGCGCGGATTCCATGATTTTTTCCTTGCGCACGTAGTGCGAGAAGCGTTCCCGGTCACCGGGCTCCACTTCCTGGCGCAGCTCTTCGCGCTCGATGGTTGCCGTGGACGTTCCAGCCCCGGAAAGCTCGCGCATCGGGTCGTTTTCGAGAGGGTCCGTCATGCTAGTCATGGCATCCATCTTAGCGTCCCGGGACGGAGGACGTTCGACGGCGGGAGGACCGTTTTGCCCGCACCGCACCCGCCGTCGTCGGCTGTTGAGCGCAACGCCGCTCCGCACGTGCGTGGTGTGTGGGCGGAATTACAGCGCCTGCCAGGCAGGCTTGTGATCGTACGTGTGCCGGTAGAAGTCGGCGAGCTTCAGCGACGATGCCGCGGCCTCATCCACCAGGATGGTGGCGTGCGGGTGGAACTGGAGGACCGAGGCCGGGCAGATGGCTGCGACGGGCCCCTCCACGAAGTCGCGGACGGCCGGCGCCTTCTGGGCCCCGGTAGCGATGAGGACAACGTGCCGGCCCTCGAGAATGGTGCCCAGCCCCTGGGTCACCACATGGTGCGGCACCTCGGCCAGGCTGCCAAAGAATCTGGCGTTGTCCCGGCGCGTCTGTTCGATCAGCGTTTTGATGCGGGTCCGGGATGCGAGCGAGGAACCGGGCTCGTTGAAGCCGATGTGGCCATCCGTACCCACGCCCAGGAGCTGCAGGTCCACGCCGCCCGCTGCCCGCATGGCATCCTCGTAGGCGGAACAGGCCGCGGGCAGGTCCTCGGCTGCCCCGTCAGGCGTATGGACGTTGCCTTCGGCGATGTTGACCCGGCTGGTGAATTCCCGCCGGATGACTTCCCGGTAGGACTGCGGATGCCTGTGGTCCAGCCCCACGTATTCGTCCAGGGCAAAGGCACGGGCACTGCTGAAGTCCAGCCCGTCACGCTGGTGCCGGGCCGCCAGCTCGTTGTACACCGGCAGCGGCGATGACCCCGTGGCGAGGCCCAGTACAGCGGTGGGCTTTCGCCGGAGCAGGGCCTCGATGGCATCGGCGACGAGCTGTCCGATCTGCTTGCTGCCCTGGAGGATGACAACTTCCATGTCCGGCCGCCTTTCTGGTGCTTTTCGTCTGGTGCTTTACGGAGTCAGCGGTTGACGGTCAGTTGGGCCAGCAGTTCGGGTCCGCGGGCATCAAGCCACTTTCCACCCAGCCTGACTCCGGCGCCAAACAGCGCGAGTCCCAGCATCAGGCCGACGGCCAGGTTGGTCCACCCGAACACGGCGTTTCCCGTGACCAGCTGCGCGATGAACAGTCCTACCTCGGGCAGGACCAGCAGGCTCAGTATCCCCATGCCGGCGAACTGCACGGCGAGGGTCTGCCCTACATTGCCCGGCGGTTTCTTGAACGGGCTGTCCCCGGGCAACGGGACGGCCACCGTGTAGCGTGCCGACACCACGGACGACAAGCCAAGCCCGGTGAAGAGGATGCCCAGGCTCAAGCCCAACTGGCCGGGCAGTTCCGACCAGCTGCCGGTAAAGAAGCACTGGCCCACGGCGAAGATCAATACCACCGGCAGGGCGAAGGCGAGGCAGGCGAGCGCCCGTCCCAGGCGGTCGTCGATCCCCTTCACCCCGGTTGCCAGGTGCAGCGCAAATGCCGTGTTGTCATAGGAGACATCCGCCGAGATGGACCAGGCCAGCAGGAACGCCGCCAGCGGCGCAGCGAAGGCCAGGGTCCCGTAATCTCCGCTTTGGCTGCCCTGGAACACCAACAGGATGGGCAGCAGCGGGACCACCACCAGGGAACCGGAATAGCGGGGATCGCGCAGCCAGTAGATCAGTGCCCGCGCGGTCACGGCACCGGCGGGTGTAGCCGGCAGCAGGCCAAGCAGCCCCAGTTTTCCGCCTTTGCGGCTCCCGCTTCCGGCATAGGGCGGATTAACCAGGGCCCGCTCCAGGAGCAGCTTCCAGCACCACGCCAGGCCGGCGAGGGTGGCCAGGGCGATGAGGAGTTTAACCGCGGCATCAGCCGGCCGTCCGGCGGCGACATCGCCGCCGAGGGACCACGCGGCACCAAGCGGTGTCCACGACAAGGTGCCGGCCAACTCCGGCAGGAAACCCGTCGAGGCGGAAACACCCCGGCCCACACCGGCGACGATCGGGCCCATCAGGACCAGCGGGACCATAAATGCGATGGCGCTGACATCCTTGAACCGGCGCGACGACGCCAGGCTCGCGGTTGCCGTGGTCACCACCCGGGAGAGCACGATGCAGCTCAGGACTCCCACGGCGGCACCCACCAGGGCCGCAACGGCCGGGAGTGGGCCGCGGGCCCAGGTCCACACGGTGGCGAGCGCCACGAGCGCGGTTGCGATGCCGGGAATGCCGATCAGCCCGCCAAGGGCCAGCCCCGTCAGGAGCTGCCGCATGGGAATGGCGGAGGTTGTGAAACGCGCAGGGTCCAGGGTCAGGTCCACAGCTGATGCTGCCACGGGGACGATGCCCCAGCCCAGGAGGGCCGCAGAACCGCCGAGCACCACCGCCGTCTGCGCCAGTTCAGGGTCCGCGCGGCGCAAGAGGACCAGGGCCACGACCAGTGCCCCCACGACGCCAAGCGCGTACAGCCCGCCGAACGCCAGGCCGACGAGCTGCCAGGGGCTGCGGCGAAGGCCGTTCCGCAGCAGTGTCAGTTTGAGCCTTAGGAGGTGCGCAACCATTCCAGGCCTTCCGTGTGGTTGCGCCCGCCGACCAGCTGGACAAACCTTTCTTCCAGCGTTGCGCCGGCGCGGACTTCGTCCACGGTCCCGGTGGCGAGGAGCCTGCCGGCCGCCACCACGGCGACGTGGTCACACATGCGCTGGACCAGGTCCATGACGTGGCTCGAGACGATCACCGTCCCGCCGGAGGCTACATAACTGTCCAGGATGGACCGGATGTTGGCTGCCGAGACGGGATCCACGGACTCGAATGGTTCATCGAGCACCAGCAGCCGCGGGGCGTGGATCAGGGCCGAGGCGAGGGCGATCTTCTTTGTCATGCCGGCCGAATAGTCCACCACGAGGGTCCCGGCGTCCTCATAGAGGTCCAGGGCGGACAACAGCTCCCCCACGCGGGAGGCCACCACGTCTTTGTCCATGCCACGCAGCAGCCCCGCGTAGGTGACCAACTGTTCGCCGGTCAGCCGGTCAAAGAGGCGGACACCGTCAGGGAGGATGCCCATCAGTTTCTTGGCCTCCAGCGGCCGGGCCCAGACGTCCACCCCATGGACAACGGCTGTCCCGAAGTCGGGCCGCAGCAGGCCGGTGGCCATGGACAGCGTGGTGGTCTTGCCGGCGCCGTTGGGCCCCACGATGCCAAAGAATGAGCCTGCCGGGACATCGAGGCTGATGCCGTCCACGGCGATTTTTCCGCCGAAACGCTTGGCGAGGCCGCGGATGGACAAGGCGGGAACGGGCCCGGAGTGCACCACCGGATCGGAGTGGGGATCAGGATGCGCAGCAGTCATGATGCCAGCCTAGACCCAGGGCCCGGCCGAGGGGGTCCTCCCGCGGGAGTAGTGCAAAAGGCGTAGGAAAGCCTAGAACGAATGCCGCGGCATGGCCCGTTCGTACTGCGGTGCCCAGGGGAGGTCGTGCCCCAGTTCAAACGCCGCGCGGAGCCACCAGTGCGGATCCCGGAGCGCGGCCCGGGCAATGAACACGCCGTCGGCCTGCCCGGTGGCCACGGCGTGCTCGGCCTGGCCTGCGGAAGTCAGCAGGCCCACGGTGCCTGTGGGGACACCGGCTTCCCGGCGGATGCGTGCGGAGAACTCCGTCTGGTAGCCCGGACCCGGCCTGATGTCCTGGTGGGCCACGGCCCCGCCGCTGGAGACGTCGATGAGGTCAACTCCGTGCTCCGCCGCCCGGGCGGCCAGCCGGACCGAAGCCTGGACATCGACGCCGCCGGGCGCCCAGTCGGTGGCTGAAATCCGCAGCAGCAGGGGCATGGATTCGGGGATGATGTTGCGGACGGCATCAACGACGGCGAGCATCAGCCGGTTCCGTCCGGCCTCATCCCCGCCCCAGGAATCGGTCCGGGTATTGATCAGCGGGCTTTGGAACTGGTGCAGGAGGTAGCCGTGCGCGCCATGGATCTCCACGGTGTCGAAGCCGGCGTCCACGGCACGCACCGCGGCGGCCGCGAAATCGGCAATGACGTCCTGGATCTGCGCCTCGGTCATCGCGGCGGGTTCGGCAAAGCCGTCGAAGGCAAGGCCTGACGGCCCCACCGTGGGCCAGCCGCCGTCGGATTCCGGGACGCTCCCCCGCTGCCCGGCGAACGGCCAGTAGGTGGACGCTTTCCGGCCGGCGTGGGCAAGCTGGGCGCCGATCTTCGCTTCCGCGGCACCGTGCCGGTGCACAAAGGACGTGATCCGCTGCCAGGCCTCGGCCTGTTCGTCGTTGTATAGCCCCGCGTCGCGGGGGCTGATCCTGCCGGCGGCATTCACGGCGGCCGCCTCGGTGAGGATCAACGCCGCGCCGCCCGCGGCGAAGGAGCCCAGATGCATCAGGTGCCAGTCGTTCGGAACCCCCGGGGCGCCGTCGGGACCGCAGCTGTACTGGCACATGGGTGATACCCAGCCGCGGTGCGTGAGCTCCAGGGAGCGGAGCTTGAGCGGCTGGAACAGGGCCGGCACTAGAACAGGACCCTGGCGAGTCCTTGGCGTGCCTTGGCAACGCGGGGGTCGGACGTGCCCACCACGTCAAAGAGTTCCAGGAGGCGTACGCGGGCGGTCTCCCGTTCTGGGCCGAAGTTCCGGCCGATGAAGCTGACCACGCGGTTGAGCGCGTCTTCCACATGGCCGCCGGACACGTCCAGGTCCGCCACGCCGAGCTGGGCGGCCAGATTGTCAGGTTCGTTGGCGGCGAGGGTACGCAAGGCTTCCGAGTCCTCGGCGGAGAGCGGTTGGAGCCGGGCCATCAGCTCCACCTGGGCCAGGCCGGCCTTGGCCTCGGCGTCGGCGGGCATTTCCAGCAGGGCCTGCCGGTAGGCCACGGCGGCGGCCTCATAGTCGCCCGCCTCAATGGCGTCGAACGCGGCCTGGTGCAGCGGCGGAAGAGGTGCTGGTTCAGTCTCCATGGGCGCGCTGCCCCCGCCGAGGCTGCCCGTAACCCCATTGGCGGCCGCGACTTTCAGCAGTTCATCAAGGAGGGGCCGGATCTGGGATTCCTCGGCGCCGCCCTGGAAGAGCGGTACCGGCTGGCCTTTGAGGACGGCGATTGCCGTGGGGACGGCCTGGACCTGGAAGGCCTGTGCCAGCTGCGGGAAGGCGTCGATGTCCGCCGCCCCCAGGACCAGGCGGCCGCCGTAGCTGTTGATGACCCGTTCCAGCGATTCGAGCATCGCGGCGGATTCCGGCGAGTACGCGGCCCATAGCGCGAAGACCACCGGAACCTGGGCGGAAAGCTCCACGAGTTCCTGGAAATTGCCTTCGGTGACAGTGACCCGGAGCGGTGCCGCGCCGTCGTCGGGCGTTACCGCACCGGCTTCTGCGCTGGCACCCGCATCCCCGGAAACAGGCGGATTGCCGGGAGCCGCAGGCGGCGCCTGGCGCTGTTTCAGGGATGAAAGGTCGACGGCGCCACGCAGGTTAAGCAGGCTGGCAGCGGCGGGAGGGACTGGGCGGGAAGCTGGCGAACTCATGCTTTCCACTCTAGCCACTCCGGCCGCTGCCGGGGGTACTGCATCCGGGACTGGACCCTGCGGGCCTATTTGAAGCTTGCGCCTACCAGCCCGCGCGTAGCGGCCACCAGCTTGATGGGATCCGTAGAACCTGCCGGCGGAACGTAGACCGCCATTGATTCAGCAAAGTCCAGGACCATGCCGGTGGTGGTTTCCTTGCCGCCGGCGAGCGCCGCGGCGTCGTCGCCGATAGTGAGCTTGTCACCGGAGGCCTTGGGCGTGCCATCGAAGCCGAAGTTGATCCGGCCCAGCACCAGCGCCCCGCCGTCGGCCGTCCGGAACACCACAGTGCTTTCCGGTACTACCTTGTGGGTGAAGGAGAAGTTGCCGTTTTCGCCGGACTTGACTACCTCGGCCTGGTAGGAGAGCGTATCGGCGATGTACGGCGAGGATGCGCCCTCCACGAGCTTGTCCTTGAAGCTCGACTCTGAATTCGTCAAGCGGTCGGCCAGCCCGGCCAGGGCTTCTTCGCCGCTGTACAGCAGGCCGGATTTGTCGTTGGCGGCCAGCGTGTCGGTGCCGTTCCGTCCGATGGCGGGGAACGTGGTTCCCGGCTGCAGCGGGGTGGTCTCGGTCAGCTTGTAGTTCTCCCGCGGGGAGGGCTGGACCAGGGTGAGCAGCTGCGGGACGACGTTGCCGTCACCCTGCGTAACGGCGAGGACTGAACGCGGCCAGCTGCGGTCGCTGGTGACCACCGTGGTGAGGAGCTTGGTGGAACGGACGGGCATCCGGGCTTCATAAGTTCCCACCTGGGAACGGATCTTGTAGTTCTGCGTACGGACCTCAAGCTCCGTTCCGGCTACGCGCTCTGCGAGCTTGGCTGCGTCCTTTGCGGCGTCACCGGCGTCGGTGGTGCTGGAGACCTGCTCCAGGATCCTGCGGAACTGGGCGTCCAGGAGGACCGGCGCGGCCGCCCCGGCGGCCTCCGGCGATGCTGATCCGGGAGCGGGAGCGGGCGTAGTGGCAGCGTTCGCAGCAACACCTGTTCCGGCCACAACGAGGGCGGTCACTGCGGCGGTGACCATGCCGCCGGACACCATGCCGAGCCGTGAGGCGGACCTTGCCTCGGCCTTGGCCCGGGCGCGCCGGGCGAACAGGCTTCCCGTGCCGTTGCCTTCGCCGTCCTGCTTGCGTGCGGACAGGACCAGCAGGGCAGTGCCGGCGAGGATCAGCAGGCCACCAATCACCATGAGCGGGATGGCCCACGGGGTGGAGGTGTCATTGGGGAACGTCATGGAGATCGACGACGGGGCGGGCTTGGTGCCATCGGACGCCAGCAGCAGTGACCATTCGCCGTCAGCGGGCGGTGTCCACGAGTACTCCAGCTCACCGCTCGCGTTCTCAGTGGAAACCCAGAGGTCGGATCCGGACGGATTCGGCGCCGTGGCGTCGCCGTCTGCGTGCTCAACCTGCAGGGATTTGTTGTCCTCGGAAACCCCAGTGATGGTGTTGTGGGCCGTCGGGCCCACCCAGGCGTCCACGTCGTCAGGCCGGCCGGCCGCGAGCATAAAGTTGCCGTCGCCTTCGATCTTGATCTTCACCGTTCCGCCCTGCGCAGTGCGCAGCTTCTGGTCGATGACGGTCAGTGGGGCCTCCGCGGCATCTGCCGGGGCGGAAGCCGTAAAGGTCTCGGAGGGAGCCCAGATTGTCTTCTGGCCAATACCGGCCAGAAGTGTCAGGAGGCCGAGCAGCACGAGTGCAACTGCAGTCTTGAAGCGCAAAGGAAACACCTATCATTCGCGGGGGTTTACTTTCAATAGTAACCGTTTTGTTACCGGAACCCCCGTTTGGGCGCCAGCGGGGGTCCGGAATCGGCGGCGCCCGGGTGGCCCGACGGGCGCCCTCGCTCCTGTTGGCAAGGCTGCTGATAGTGTTTGCGATGATCATCACACCGGCCCGCAAATGCGGCGCCACGCACGGAACAGGCCCCAGAATCCAGTGACTGACAAGACGGAAGAGTCCTCCCCGGGACACGAAAATCAACCGGCCGCTGGCGCTTTGGAATCCTCGCCGGGCACGCCTGCGACGACGAAGCGACGGGGCTCCGCACCTGCCGCCCTGGGCCAGCTTGTACGGCGCCTGCGCCAGCCGCTGCCGGGCGCCCAGCCCAGGCTCCGGTTTGAGTTCCCGCCGGAATACAACCACACGCAAGAACCTGCCGCCACCGACGACGGCGAGACCGCCGGGACGCCCGAACAGTTTGGCCGTCCGGGTCCGCGGATGTCGATGCAGCATCCCCTCTATATGGGCTTCATGGGCACTGTAGGGGTGGGCCTTGCCCTGCTGGTCTACTGGATCGGCTCCAACACCACGCAACTGCTGCTGTGGATTGTGGCTGCCCTGTTCATTGCCCTAGGCCTGGAACCCGTGGTCGGCTGGCTGGAGAACCGCCGGATTCCCCGCCCGGTCGGCATTCTCCTCGCCGTCCTGGTCCTGGTGGTGGCTGTGGGAGGGTTCTTCGCTACCCTCATCCCCACCATCGTGGAACAGGTCACCCAAATTGTGGTGCAGGCACCCACCTGGGTACGGGACTTCATCGACTCTGAGTTCTTCCGGAACGTGGATGACCAGTTTGGTGTGCGCGACCGCATCAACGAGGAACTCGACAAGTTCGTCAACAACCCCGAGGCGATGGGCGGGATCTTCGGTGGCGTGGTTGGCTTCGGGTCGACCCTGGCCAACGGTCTCTTCGGAACGTTGATCGTCCTGGTCCTGAGCCTCTACTTCCTGGCAGCCCTCCCGGCCATGAAGAAGTGGGGCTACCGGCTGGCGCCGCGGTCCCGCCGGGCCCGGGTGGAAGCCCTCTCCGAGGAGATCACCCGGTCCGTCGGCAACTACGTGATCGGGCAGGCCTGCGTGGCATTGCTCAATGCCATGTTCGCGTTCATCGTGATGTCCATTGTGGGTGTCCCGTTCGCCCTCTTGCTGGCCTTCGTGGTGGCCCTGCTGGCATTCATCCCCCTGGTGGGTGGCATGATCGCCGGCATCGTGGTCCTGCTGGTATCGCTGACGGAGGGCTGGCAGACCGCCGCCGTCTACGGCATCTGCTATTTCGCCTACCTCCAGTTCGAGGCCTACTTCATCTCGCCGCGCATCATGCAGAAAGCCGTGGCCGTCCCGGGCGCCGTGGCCGTGATCTCGGTCATTGCCGGCGGCAGCCTGCTCGGAGTGCTGGGCGCGCTGATCGCCATCCCGACGGCGGCGGCCATCCTGCTGCTGGTCAAGGAGATCTACATCGTCCGCCAGGACAAGCACTAGCGGACGGGCACCAGTAGCGGCACCCGCTGCTAGGCGGCCGCGGTGGCCACCGGGCCGTTCCACACCTGCGGCAGGCCTTCGGGACCGGAGCCTGCCTCCGTCACCTCATCGACGATTTCGTTGAGCACGCGCGAAGCGTATTTCTCCCCCACCCAAAGGTGCTTGGCGCCGTCGACACCCACCACCCGGGCCTGCGGCACCAGGCTGAAACGTTCAGCGGCGGCGGCGGGCTGGAGGTAGTCGTCATGCTCCGGGACGAGGACGGTGAGCGGCTTGGCGGAGTCCGCCCAGAGGCGCAGGTGGGCGTCGGTGGCGCGGTGCAGCGGAGGCGACAGCAGGACGGCACCTTCAATCTGGCTCGCCACCGGCTCAACGGCACCGTACATCAGCGCCAGTTCGGTGCCGAAGGACCAGCCCACCAGCCACCGGTTGGGCAGTTGGCGTTCGACGGCGAAACGTACCGCCGCCTCAACGTCCTGCCGCTCGCCGATCCCCTCTTCGAAGGAACCTGCGCTGGTTCCCCGCGGCGACTCCGTCCCGCGCGTGTTGAAACGAAGAACGGCCACACCGGCCAGGGCCGGAAGCCGGTAGGACGCCTTGCGGTACACGTGCGAGTCCATAAAGCCGCCGTGCGTCGGAAGCGGATGCAGGGTGATCAGCGTCGCGGTGATCTGGCCGGACTCGGGCAGCGCCAGTTCCCCCACCAGCGTGTGGCCATCCTCCGTGCGGAGCTCGATGTTCTCGCGCCGGGCCGGCAGTACCGTTGACGCGCGGATGGGTGCGGGCCCTGTGGGCTGACTGAATTCGTACGACGCGGGATCAAAAGTCATGCCTGCCAGCTTAGCGACTCCCAGCGTCCGCAGGCGCAGTGCGCTGGCTCGTAACGCGGCTTCTCCGGGGCGGAGCCGTTCGCCCGGGCTATTCCGAGTCAGCGGTAACGGTACGTCCGGGACAGCCAGCAGTTGGTGTGCCAGTGGCGGCGCTCAGCCAGGCCTGCCGCCGCACCAAATATGTGATCTTCCTTCCAGACCACCAGGTGGGCGATGCCGGGGACCACAGCGGTGGAACAACCGGGGCAGATGTAAGTCTTTTCCGCGTTCCTGGCGGTCATGGTCCTGACCGTCCACTCGCCGTCGGGCGCGCTCTCCCGACGGGCGATTCCAGCCCGTGCCCGCTCCAAATCCAACTCGGGAACGTCGCCGTTGCCCTTCTTGCCTACCGGCTTTCCGCCAGCTATGCCCGGCTTTCCGGAGGCAGGGCGGCGGGGACGGTTGGAACGCGGCATGGCTCCATTCTGCCCCAGCCCCGGTAGTGTGTACGGCGTGCGACTTGTCATAGCCCGATGTTCAGTTGATTATGTTGGCCGGCTCAAAGCCCATCTCCCCCTTGCCACCAGGCTCCTGCTGGTCAAGGCCGACGGCTCGGTGCTGGTTCATTCCGACGGCGGCTCCTACAAGCCGCTGAACTGGATGAGCCCGCCTGCAACCCTGCGGGTGACCTCGCCGGAGGACATTGACCTGGAACTTGGCGTCACGGAACAGTGGACCGTCCAGTCCGCCAAGACCGATGACCGCCTGATCATCAACATCCACGAGCAGCTGCACGAGTCCGCCCACGACCTCGGGGTGGACCCCGGCCTGATCAAGGACGGCGTCGAAGCCGACCTGCAGCGCCTGCTTGCCGATCAGATCGAGACCCTGGGCTCAGGTTTTTCGCTCATTCGCCGCGAGTACTTCACCGCCATCGGCCCGGTGGACATCCTGGCCCGTGACGCCAGCGGGGCCACCGTGGCCATCGAGCTGAAGCGGCGGGGCGACATTGACGGCGTGGAGCAGCTCACGCGCTACCTGGAACTCCTGAACCGCGATCCGCTGCTGGCCCCGGTCCGCGGCATCTTCGCTGCCCAGCAGATCAAGCCGCAGGCCAAGGTGCTGGCCAACGACCGCGGCATCGACTGCATCACGCTGGACTACGACGCCATGCGCGGCGTGGACGACAGCGACTCCCGGCTTTTCTGAGGCCCGCTATCCGCTTTTATGACGCCGAGTTCCGCTTTTCAGACCCCGGATATCCGCACCGGTGACGCCTTCGGCCCCCTGACAAGGGGATTCATCCTTTTTATACGCAAAATTTGCTGTATTGGCCGTTCAGACCGTTGACCTGACGGAATCGGCGTGAAATTCTTAGACCAGTCTTTGTGTAGGTGTTTTTCATGCTCGCAAGACATGTTGCGAGCGCGAAGCTCCTGCAGCGCAGGTTCCCAGGAACGGCATTGAAGGATTCTTCTCGCGGAGTGACCGAGTCCGGCACGAGGTGTGCCGGACTTAGACAAGTTCCATAATGAGGAGAAATAAATGGCACAGGGAACCGTCAAGTGGTTCAACGCTGAAAAGGGCTTCGGCTTCATCACCCCGGATGACTCCGATGGCGATGTCTTCGTTCACTACTCGGAAATCCAGACCGGTGGCTTCAAGACCCTCGACGAGAACCAGCGCGTTCAGTTCGAAATCGGTCAGGGTGCCAAGGGCCCCCAGGCTACCGGCGTAACGCTGGTCTAGTCCCCCGCCCGGCGGCCGCCAGCTGCGTGGCCTCCGGCGAAGGAAAGATCCCCGGCATCCGTGCCGGGGATCTTTTCTTTGTCCGCAATGTGTTGGTCCACCGTCACTGTCCAGTCGCCAATCGTTCGGGCCGCTGTGGGGATCAGCTTCCCTGGCCCACCAGGCCACGGACCAGCCGTGCCCCCTGCCGCAGCGAAAGGCCCGGCAAATAGGCCCGGGTGAGCGCCCGTCCGATCGCCGGCAGCTGCAGCGGATCCTGGTAATACAGGTACAGGGTCCGGTATTCGGGTTTGAAGCGCGATTTGAAAGCCGCCAGTGACCGGAATCCGTAGACCGGCTCGAGGGCGTGGCCCACCACATCGAGGATTCGGACGAGGTTCTCCGCCGGCACCGGCTCCCCCGGCGTTTCGTCACCGGGCCGGCTGGCGAGCGGGGACCCGGAGAGCGAAATCACCTCCACGGTTTCGCGCAGTTCCAGGACCGCCGAAGCAATGAGGAACTCCATCACCCCGGGAAATCCGTCAGCACCCCGGCGCATAACGTCCAGTGTGCGGCTGACCAGCGTCCCGCCGTCGTAAACGGGCAACCAACTGGTGACCCCGTGCACGTGGCCGTCGCCGTCCACGGCCAGGCAGCACAGCACTTCGTCGTCCATCAGCTCATCCATGCCGCCCAGCGTGAATCCCATTTCCGGAACTGATTTTCCTGCCGCCCATTCCTCCGACACTTCGCTGAGCCGGGCACGCAGGGCGGACGGAAGCCCGTGGTACGTACCCCAGACGGCTTTGACGCCCATCTTGGCGGCGCGGTTGCGGGCAGTCCTGACGTTCTGCCATTCCTTGCCCGTGAATTCAAGCTGGCGGACGGACAGCCTGGTCTCCTGCGCCACCGACACGCGGTGGAAGCCCCGGTCCTGCAGCAGCGGCCACAGCGTGTCATCGCACGAATAGAAGGCCGGGATGAGCGCGCGGTTGCCGCAGTAGGACAGAAACCCTTCCGCAGTCCGCTGACGGGAGTCGGCTGCACCGAAGGGGCCCGCCAGCGTCAGGGCGACACTGCCGTGCATCTGGTAGGCGACCGCGCCGCGTGCATCCGGGCTGAACCAGTACCTGTTGGGCTCCCAGAGTGCCATCCACGACAGTGAATCGCCGCCCTCATGCAACAGCTTCCGGGCCGCAGCCCTGTCGTCGTGGCCCGAATCGCTGCCATGGTGCCGGCCCAGGAGCACGGACCAGACGCCGGCTAAGGCAACAAGCCAGAAGACCGGTCCGGAATAGCCAAAAATCAGGGACTCGAGGCCGTTCCGTTCAGCAAAGACCCGGTGGTAGAGATTCGGCAGCGGAACCGGCAGATATTGCCGGGACAGTTCAGCCAGCAAGCCCAGCAGGCCGCCGTCGCGCGCCATTCCCCCAGCGGCGAACCAGGCCAGGGCGTAGCTCCCGGCCAGGAGGAGCCAGACGCCACCCACCACCGCCAAGAGCCGACGACGGGCGGCTGGAATCGTCTCGACGCGGAACTGGCGGCGATTAACCCAGAGCAGGACCGCCAGCAGCAGTGGGACGATCACCAGAGGCAGGATGTGGGCAAAACCCGAACCCATGGCGGCCGTATGCGGCCGCGCGGGATAGTGCGGGATCAGCGCGAACAGGGCCAGGTAGACGGCGGCCATCGCCGTGACCGCCAGCTGAAGGGCCAACGTGATGCGCAGTGCCATGCGGCGGCCGCGGCGCATTCCGTCGGCACAGATGAGGAGCAGAACCACCGGCACCACTGCCAGGGCGAGGCCAAAGGGTCCGGCGAAGCCCGTCCGCCCCATCTCCAGGCAGGATGCCTCCACTGTTGCTCCGCAGTTTGCTTCGAGCTGTCCCAGCGTTGGCATGGGGTTCAGCACCACGTCACGGAGCAGCGCCAGCGGGCCGGTGGGCGTCCGGGCAACGGCGGTAAGGATGGGGCCGACGGCGAACACGGCCACCGTGAGGGCCAGCAGGTTCCTGGTTTCCCTGCCGCTCGAGCGGGGCGGATGAAGCTGGCCGTGGTCGCTCCGGTTCCACCAGCTGGCTGCGAGACCCACCGCCGCACCAACCAGGCCGATGACGGTCTCGGCATGCCCCACGTAAAGAACCAGCAGGAGTGACACCGAGAGCAGCGCCGTCCGCAACCGCCGCCGCCATAGGACAGGGATCCTGCCGCTCGCGGCCAGCGAAGCCGCCAGGACAGCGGCGTAGGGCCCGATCAGGCTGCTGTCCGCCATCAGCCCCAGCCAGCCGTCTCCCGCGTACCTCGCCAACTGGGTCAGGAGCAGGAAGACTGTGACAGCAGCAAACTGGCCACCGAGGAAAAACGCTGCCGTCTGAAGGGACCCGAGGTTCCTCTCGGCCAGGCCCAGCAGCAGCAGGATCATCAGGGACGCCACCAGATAGGCCAGCGGGTTGGTGGCAAAGAACAGTGACGTCACCAGGGACCACCAGTTGCCGGCTTTCAGACCGGGGGCGCTGACGCCTGCGACGGATAAAAGCTCCTCCGGCGGCCCGCTGAGGAAGCTGCCCGTTGCCGCCCCGACCACCAGGAAAATCGCGAGGATACTGAGGGTCAGTGGCACCGAGCGCAGGTAGCTCCCCGTTCTTCGGCCAGCCGGAAGCAAGACGGCTGACCAGAGCAGGGCCGGTGCTCGGGATTCGCCAGCTTCCCTCATTCGGCCCACCCCCAGTGTGCCGCCAGCAGCTCAAGCCCATTGTCCATGCCGGGAGTCAGCACGTCCCACGAATGGCCGGTGTGTGCCACCACGTCCGAGCCTACTGTGAACCCTGCCCCGCGGGCCGCCGCCTCAAGGGACCGCAGATTTGCCACGAACTCCGGATCTGTGGCCCCGGCCGCGAAATACGCCGCGCTGCCAGGATATTTGCGCTCCTTCAACAGCGTCAGCGGTATCTGGGCATCAAAGGCAGCCGTGTCGCCGTGGAAGGCTGCATCAACCGTTTTCTGGCGTTCCTTGGCCAGCGCGGGCTCGCGCTCGCTGGAAAAGGCGAGAACACCCGTGTACAGCTCCGGGTGGCGGGTGGCCATCTGAACTGCGCAGGTTGCACCAAAACTGAAGCCGCCGATGGCCCATTGCCGGTGGTCGGAGTCCACGTCCAACGTTCCCGAGATCCATGCCGGCACATCGATAGCGAGGTACGAGTCTGCCTGGGCGATGGCGCTGTCCATGCAGAGATTGTTGGCTGACTGGCTGCCGTTGGGATCAACCACCACAACAACAGGCGCCACTCCCCCATGGCGGGCGGCGAAACTGTCCATGCGTGCCGGGAGCGACCCGCCGGTCAACCAGTCGGCAGGGCCGCCGGGCTGGCCGGGCACCAGAACCAGGACCGGAAGGCTGGGACGGTTCGAAGCAAAGTAGGCCGGTGGCAGGTAGATGTACGAGTCGCGTGTCTGGAGGCCCGACGACGTTCCTGGGATGGGTGCGGTGCGAATAACGCCGATGGCAGGGATCTTATGGGCGGGTTTCCAACCGTCCAGGGGCGTGGCAGGGCTGTCCGGCTGGCGCATCAGCTCCTGTTCCAGGGCCGGGATGCGGCTCAGCGCCGTTCCTGTCAGGTCCGCAACTGTCCGGTTGAGGCCGAAATACGCGTTGATCTGCACAGCGGCCAGGAGCACTACGGCCAGGAGGGCGAGCACATCCAGCGCACGGCGACGCCACGACGCCGTCGGGAGCCGGAGCAACACCAGCAGGAGGCCGTCCACGGCCGCAAACACCCAGGCCAAGACGTCGAACGGCAGTTCTTCTGGAAAGGTTGAGGCCCAGTAGATGAGGACCCAATGGACCAGGAGCACCACGACGGCGGCGGCAGCCGATGCGGCGGCAACGCTGAGGAACCAGCGGCCGCGGCCAACGGCGCGCGGGGGCCAGACCAGGGAAAGTGCGGCGGCGGAACCAAGGACCCACGCGGCCCAGTACACCGGTCCGTCGGTCAACGGGATATCGGCAATCCAGTCCACGTGGCTAGCGCCAGGTACCCACGCCGATGACCGGCCCGGCTTCCAGCCAGGAGGACAGTCCCGTGTAGGCATCGAATTTCATGGCCAGCCGCAGATCCTGGCCTTCGTACCGCAGCTCGACAATCACGACGTCGGGCTGGACCTTCACGGCCTCGGCCTCGGTGGGCTTGCGGCGGCCCAGCAGCTCGAGGGAGCTGCGTTTGAACTTATGTTTGGGACGCACGCTCAGGGACAGCAGGCGGAACCATTCAAGGTCGTTGTCCTGGTAACGACAAACCCCCATCTGCCAGCTGTTTCCAGCAACGCAAATGGAGGCGTCCACTGTGCCAAGGGCGCGCCGCAGATTGAAGCGGCGCACCCCCGAAAGGCATAGTGCGAAAATCAGCAATCCGAAAACGATTGCCAAGGAGATGAACGTAAGAGTCGGCGCGTCCATCAAGGTCGTGCTAGCGGATCCCAGCAGTAGCCGCGTCACCCAGTTGGGCGTTGTCAGCAACAATCACCACGCGGTTGTTGTCGACGGAGAAGAATCCGCCGTCAACAGCCACGGCAATGCGGTTCCCGGAAACCGGCTCAATGGCCAGTTCACCTTCGGCCAGGATCGCCAGCAGGGGCGAGTGGCCGGGCAGGATTCCGATCTCACCATCGCTGGTGCGGGCCTTGACCATCTTGGCCGCTCCGGACCACACGAAGTGGTCCGCTGCGACAATCTCAACCTCAAGCTCAGCCATATTACTTGGTCTGTTCCTGGATCTTGGCCCACTGGCGCTCAACATCGTCCAGGCCGCCGACGTTGAAGAACGCCTGCTCTGCAACGTGGTCAAGTTCGCCGTCGCAGATAGCGGTGAAGCCTTCAACCGTGTCCTTGATGGTCACGGTGGAGCCTTCGACGCCGGTGAACTGCTTGGCGGTGTAGGTGTTCTGGGAGAGGAACTGCTGGATACGGCGTGCACGCGACACGACGATCTTGTCCTCCTCCGACAGTTCGTCAACACCAAGGATGGCGATGATGTCCTGGAGTTCCTTGTTCTTCTGCAGGATCTGCTTCACACGGACAGCCGTGTTGTAGTGGTCCTGACCGATGTACTGCGGGTCCAGGATGCGGGACGTCGACGTCAGCGGGTCAACGGCCGGGTACAGACCACGGGAAGCAATTTCACGGGAAAGTTCCGTGGTTGCGTCCAGGTGTGCGAAGGTCGTGGCCGGGGCCGGGTCGGTGTAGTCATCTGCGGGAACGTAGATGGCCTGCATCGAGGTGATCGAGTGGCCCTTGGTGGACGTGATGCGCTCCTGGAGGAGACCCATCTCGTCAGCCAGGTTGGGCTGGTAGCCCACGGCCGACGGCATGCGGCCGAGGAGGGTGGAAACCTCTGAGCCTGCCTGGGTGAAGCGGAAGATGTTGTCGATGAAGAGCAGCACGTCCTGGTTCTGCACATCGCGGAAGTACTCCGCCATGGTCAGGGCGGACAGTGCAACGCGCAGACGCGTTCCCGGCGGCTCATCCATCTGGCCGAATACAAGGGCGGTGTCCTTGAGGACGCCTGCCTCTTCCATTTCAACCCAGAGGTCGTTACCTTCACGGGTACGCTCGCCAACACCGGCGAATACCGAAGTACCACCGAAGTTACGGGCAACACGGGTGATCATTTCCTGGATCAGAACCGTCTTGCCCACGCCGGCGCCGCCGAAGAGGCCGATCTTTCCACCCTTGATGTACGGGGTGAGAAGGTCAATGACCTTGATGCCGGTTTCCAGCATCTCGGTGGAGCCTTCGAGCGTTGCGAAGGCCGGGGCCTTGCGGTGGATCGGCCAGTAGTCCGCAGCCTGGATCTCGGACTCGTCAACATCCAGCGGCTTGCCGAGGACGTTGAAGATGTGGCCCTTGACGCCGTCGCCGACGGGCACGGTGATCGGAGAACCGGTGTCCACTACGTTGGTGCCACGGACGAGTCCGTCGGTAGCCTGCAGGGCGATGGCGCGGATGAGGTTGTCGCCCAGGTGCAGGGCAACCTCGAACGTGATGGTCTTGGTCTCACCGTTGAGGGTAATCTCCGTGGTGAGGGCGTTGTAAATCGAGGGGATTGCGTCAGCCGGGAATTCGACGTCGACAACCGGGCCAATAACACGTGCAATACGGCCGGTCGCACCGGACGTTGCGGCTACGTGTTCGGTAGCAGTGGCAGTCATCTCTCTCACTTCACTCAGTAGATGGCGTGGGGTTTAAGTTTGTTCTTTGGTGCAGGTACAGCTGGACCGGACCGTGCAGGCTAGGACGCGTTCAAGGCGTCAGCACCGGCAACAATTTCGGAAAGCTCCTGCGTAATTTCAGCCTGACGGGCAGTGTTGCGCAGACGCGTGTACTTCTTGATGAGGTCCGTGGCATTGTCACCGGCGGACTTCATCGCCCGCTGGCGGGCTGCGAGCTCGGAAGCTGCTGCCTGCAACATGGCGGCGAAAATGCGTGACTCGATGTAGCGCGGGAGCAGGGCATCAAGAACCTGCTCCGCTTCCGGCTCGAATTCGTAGAGCGGCAGGAGGTCCGATTCGGACGCAGCCTGCTCTTCGACAACCTCAAGCGGAAGAAGACGGATAACCGTCGGCTCCTGCGTCACCATGGACTTGAAGCGGGTGTAAACAACATGGATCTCGTCCACGCCGCCCTCTTCGTAGTCTGCAGCGAAGGCTTCGAGCAATGCCGCGCGGACCTCACGTGCAGTTCCAAACTCCGGCGCGTCAGTGTTGCCGGTCCACACGCGCTCGTAAGAGAGGTTGCGGAAGTCGAAGTACGCCTGCGCCTTGCGGCCCATCACGTACGTCTTGACTTCTTTGCCCTCCTCGTGGAGCAGCTCGGTGAGACCGACCGCCTGCTTAAGCACTGTCGCCGAGTAGGATCCTGCAAGGCCGCGGTCTGCACTGATAACCAGGACAGCTGCCCGGCGGATTTGCGTCGGCTCGGTGACCAGCGGGTGGTCGATTTCGCTCTGGCTTGCGACAGCAGAAACGGCACGCGTAATCGCGTTTGCGTAAGGCAGTGAAGCCGCTACGCGTGCGCGGGCCTTGCCAATGCGCGAGGTAGCGATCAGTTCCATCGCCTTGAAGATCTTGCGCATCGACGTGGTCGAGCTGATCTTCTGGCGGTAGACCCGAATCTGGGCTCCCATACTTTTCCTTTCCTAAGATCCCGGTGGCCGGGACTGCCGGAACCTCGGGGTTCCGACAGTCCCTGCCAGCGAAACTAGCGCTTCTGCTTGACGATCTTTTCCTGGTCTACATCGGCTTCCGAGATAGCTTCGTGCTCCTCGTGGCCGGCGCCTACCAGGCGGTTGTCACCTTCACCGAAGAAGCCCTTTTTGAAGGCCACAATCGCGGTCTTCAGTGCTTCAGCGGTGTCATCGTCCATAACGTTGGTCTGCGCCAGCGTGGTCAGGATGGAGGACTTGTGCTTGAGGTGCTCCAGGAATTCGGTCTCGAAGCGGTTGATGTCCTCAACCGGCACCTCGTCGAGGTGGCCGTTGGTACCTGCCCAGATGGACACAACCTGGTTCTCGATCGGGAACGGTGAGTACTGGCCCTGCTTGAGCAGTTCCATCAGGCGGGCGCCGCGGGTCAGTTGCTGGCGCGATGCGGCATCGAGGTCCGATGCGAACATGGCGAAAGCCTGCATGTCACGGTACTGGGCCAGTTCCAGCTTCAAAGTACCGGAGACCTTCTTCATGGACTTGACCTGCGCAGCACCACCCACGCGGGACACAGAGACACCCACGTCGACGGCCGGACGCTGGTTGGCGTTGAAGAGGTCCGACTGCAGGAAGATCTGGCCATCGGTAATGGAGATCACGTTGGTCGGGATGTAGGCAGAGACGTCGTTTGCCTTGGTTTCGATGAGCGGCAGGCCGGTCATCGAACCGGCACCGAGCTCGTCGGAGAGCTTGGCACAACGCTCCAGCAGGCGGGAGTGCAAGTAGAAGACGTCGCCCGGGTAGGCTTCGCGTCCCGGCGGGCGGCGCAGCAGCAGCGACACTGCACGGTAGGCCTCGGCCTGCTTGGAGAGGTCATCGAACACGATGAGGACGTGCTTGCCGCCGTACATCCAGTGCTGGCCGATGGCCGAACCGGCGTACGGTGCCAAGTACTTGAAGCCTGCGGGGTCAGACGCGGGGGAAGCCACAATGGTGGTGTATTCCAGTGCGCCGTTGTCCTCGAGGGTCTGACGGACAGCCGCGATGGTGGATGCCTTCTGACCGATTGCCACGTAGATGCAACGCACCTGCTTGGTCACATCGCCGGAAGCCCAGTTGGCCTTCTGGTTGATGATGGTGTCGATGGCGATAGCCGACTTGCCGGTCTGGCGGTCACCGATGATCAGCTGACGCTGACCGCGGCCGATCGGGATCATGGCGTCGATAGCCTTCAGACCGGTCTGCATCGGTTCGTGGACCGACTTACGCTGGGTCACGCCGGGCGCCTGGAGTTCCAGTGCACGGGTTTCGGTGGTCTTGATTTCGCCGAGGTCGTCGATGGGCTGGCCCAAGGGGTCAACCACGCGGCCGAGGAAGGCGTCGCCTACCGGTACGGACAGAACCTGACCCGTGCGGTGGACTTCCTGACCCTCTTCAATTCCGGTGAAGTCACCGAGTACGATGACACCGATCTCGCGGACGTCAAGGTTCTGGGCAAGGCCCAGGGTGCCGTCTTCGAAGCGAAGCAGCTCGTTCGCCATGACCGAGGGAAGGCCCTCAACACGGGCGATGCCGTCACCTGCGGTTGTTACACGGCCAACCTCTACGCGCTCAGCGTTTCCGGGTTCGTAGGACGCCGCGAACTCGTTCAACGCAATACGGACGTCGTCGGCGTTGATGGTCAATTCGGCCATCTGCAGTCCCTGCTCTCCTGTTTTCGTGATCATCGTTGCTCACGATGACCGGGGTTTCGTTTCGTTAAGTTGTGCTTGTCCGGCTATCCGGCCAGTTGGCGGTGAAGCTGTCCCAGCCGGGTGATAACCGAAGCGTCGAGCACTTCATCACCCACCTGGACACGGATTCCGCCGATCAGTTCAGGATCAACGCTGAGGTTGATCTTGAGCTCGCGACCGTACAGGGAGTTAAGCCCTGCCTGGAGGCGGGCAAACTGCGTCTCCGTCAAGGGACGCGTGACGCTGACCGTTGCAATCCAGCGCTGCTGCCGTTTGGCTGCAAGCTCGGCGAACCGGGCTACGAGCCGCGTCGCCTTGATGCCGCGGGGCTGGGAAACTGCCTGCGCGATGAGGACTTTTGCTTCCTCGCCTGCGCCGGGATGCAGCTTCTGCGCCAACGCGGTCTTCGCTGCAGCACTGGCCTGCGGCTCCGACAGAGCACGTTGTACCTCGTGGTTGGAGGCAACGGCCTGGTTGAAGGAGAACAGATCGTTCTCCAGCTCTTCCAGCCCAGAGATTCCGGAGGCAGAAACGGCCGACTTGTTTTCAGCAACGGCGATAACCACCGTTGCGGCAAGCGTCTCGAGTGCATCGCCGATATCTCGGGCCGATGCCCAGCGTGAACTGGCCAGTCCGCCCGCGATGTCCGCAGCCTCAGCGGAGACTTTTCCGCCAACAAGCTGCCTGACAAGCGCCGACTTTTCGTCACCGGTGCGGGACGGGTCAGTCAGGGCGCGGCGCAAGCCAGCCGAGCTGTCCACCGTTCCCAGGATTCCGAAGAGTTCCTTAGCCAACTGCAGCGAGGCCAACGGAAGCTTTGCTTCCAGTTGGGTCAGCGCCGTGGTCAGCGATTCGCTCGATACACCTGACATTACTTAGCTGCACCTGCGTTCTGGTTCTCCAGATCTGCCAGGAAGCGGTCAACCACACGGGCGGAACGCTCGTCATCGTTGAGTGCTTCGCCAACGATGCGGCCTGCCAGCGTGGTGGCCAGCGAGCCGACCTCGGAGCGCAGGGACACAACTGCGGCCTGGCGCTCCGATTCGATCTGCACGTGTGCCTGTGCCGTGATGCGGGCAGACTCAGCGGCAGCCTTTTCCTTCAGATCCGCAAGGATCTGGGCGCCTTCAGCACGGGCTTCCTCGCGGATGCGATTAGCTTCCGCGCGGGCGTCCGTAAGCTGCTGCTTGTATTCTTCGAGGGCGGCTGATGCTTCTGCCTGGGCCTTTTCAGCCTTGGCAATGCCGCCTTCGATTGCCTCAGCGCGCTCTGCAAACGTCTTCTCGAACATCGGGACAACGAACTTGACCACGATGAACATGAGGACAGCAAAGCCGGCGAGGACAACGCCCATTTCCCAGACGTTGGGTACCAGTGGGTTAGTCTCGCCCGCTGTGGCAGCTGAGATGATCACCTGGTTCATAATTCACCCGTCCTTATCTACTCGGTTCTGGATGTTCGCTTGGTTCGTCAGACTTAGAGAACGAAAGCGAAGACCAGGCCGAGGATGGCGAGGGCTTCAGTCAGCGCGAGGCCGAGGAATGCGATCGGCTGCAGGACGCGCTGGGCTTCCGGCTGACGTGCTACGCCGTTGATGTAAGCAGCGAACACGAGACCAACACCGATACCACCGCCGATTGCGGACAGTCCGTAGCCGATGAGGTTGAGGGAGCCGTTGATGGTGCCTTCCATTTTTCTTCCTTTCAAGATGCCACCCATGTGGCAGGTTGTTTGGGTTGCTTCATCCCCGTGAGGGGAAGTTTGTGGGTGCCTAGTGGCTGTCCGCGTGCAATGCGCCTTCGATGTAAATGGCGGTCAGCAGCGTGAAGACGTAGGCCTGCAGGGCCATGATCAGTGCTTCCAGCATGTACATGGCAACTGCGCCGGCGATGACCAGAAGGGAGGTTCCCTTGAGCAGGATGTTCTCCTGCATGACGAGGAACTCAATGCCCGAACCGGCGATCATGACGATCAGGTGTCCTGCCAGCATGGTGGCGAAAAGACGGAGGCTGTGTGTGACCGGCCGGACCAGGAAGTTCGAGATGATCTCGATCGGGATCACAATCGGGAGGATGTAGACCGGGACGCCGGACGGCACGGTGGCCAGCTTGAAATACTTCAAGCCGTTCTTCTTGATGCCGATGGCAATCCAGGTGACGTACACAATGCCCGCGAGGACATAGGCGCCGCCAACGTGCGAGAAGCTGGGGAGCTGGATCACGGGAATGGCGCCGTAGATGTTGTTCACCAGAATGAAGAAGAAAAGGCTGAACAACAGCGGGACATACTTCATGAAGTCTTTGCCGCCGATAATGTCTTTTGCAATGCCGTTTCGGACAAAGCCATAAGCCATTTCACCAGCGAACTGGAGCTTGCCGGGAACAAGCTGCTGCTTCCGCGCAGCTAGCAGAAAGAATGTGGCGATAATGACGACCGACAGGATTACCAGCAGCATCTGCTTGGAGAATCCGTCAGCCACCCCCCACGGCAGGATTGCCGGCAGGTGCATTTCTTCAATTCCAGGAGGATTGAACTCTCCTGAATCTTGGGCCGGGAGCGCAAGCGCGATCAACGCGTTTCCTCTCTGCAGTGTCCATCATTGGGCGTTGGTCGAGGACCCGCGGAATTGTGCTCCGCAGCTCCCCCTGTGAAATTATTTGGCATTTGTGTTTCCGTCCGCGGACGGGCCGCTGTCTGCGCCGCTCTTACCTGTCGTGGTTCTGGAACTGGTAAGGCCATGCATGTGGGAAAGATAGAAACCTCCGAGAGCTCCAAGCAGAGCGCCTGCGAGCACGATCCAGCGGGTTCCCCACAGATAATCCAGACCCCACCCTATCAAACTCCAGACGATGATTCCGCCAATAATGTAGCTAAAGACGGCCATTCCGGCGTTGTATCCGCCGTCGTTGTTTTCGGCCGACACCCCCGGGGTGGGCGCAGCGTTCTTGGGCACGGAGGAACCGTTTTTTGCTGTTCGTTTCCGATCAGGCATCGTTCGGCTCCTTGGGCTCGGGGTCGTTGTAAATCTGCAGGCGCGCCTTGCTGAAGCCATGGATTTCGGCAGCTTGCCAGAAGACAACAGTGGCAACGGCACCAATCAGGAACCATCGGTCGTGAAGCCAGGCAGGTGCTCCGATCACAAACAGGACAACCGCGAAACCCACGACCTTGACAAAGTAGGTGGCCGCGAACATGCCGATGGCACCGGAGGGGTTGTTGCGCCCCATGAAGTGGCCGACGAGAAGACTGATGGCGAAGAAGAGCATCACCAGGAGGCCGCCCAAAGTACTGGACAGGACGCCGCTGGGGCCGTTCAGGATCACAGCCGGGATGCCTGCCAGAATCAGGGCGCCTGCACCGGCAGCTGAACTGAGTGCGAGGAGGCGAAGCCACAGCGAGCGCGTGGGACCGGAAACACCAACGGGTCCGCTGCCGGACGAACGTCCGGGTTCGGCGTTGGAGGTCATAAGATCCCAATCGTCGGCGCCCTGGGGCTGGGTGGAGGGGCAGCTTGGGCTGCCCCTAAATTCTACACGAGATAGAAATATATCCGAACGCTGTTACGCCGGCGACTGGTCACTGTGGCGGCGCAGGTAAGGCCAGGCCGTAATCAGGCCCGTAACCAGCGTGGCGAAGATGTCGGCGGCCAGTACAACTTGCCAAGGGAAGACTGCAAAGGCCAATCCCCCGAAGGACAGGACGGCGGTCCAGAGGTACATCAGGATCACGGCCGTCCGGTGCGAGTAGCCGATATCCAGCAGCTTGTGGTGGAGGTGGCCGCGGTCTGCGGACCATGGCGAACGTCCCCGCGCTGTCCGGCGGACGACGGCGAGGCCCAGGTCAAGCAGTGGCAGAAACAGCACGGCGAAGGGCAGCAGGATCGGTATGACTGTGGAGATACCGTTGGCGCGGTCGTACAGCCCCGACGTGATCTGGCCTGTGGAGACGATGCCGGCGGCCGCCATCAGCAGGCCGATCAGCATGGCACCGGAATCGCCCATAAAGATCTTGGACGGGAACCAGTTGTGCGGCAGGAAGCCGATGCAACTGCCAACGACGACGGCGGTGAGCAGGGTGGCCAGGTCCGAATAGTCCAACAGGACGGCGTTCCGGTGCACCCAGTACGCCGTGAAGAAGAAGGCAGTTCCGCCGATGATGGCCACGCCGGCGGCCAGCCCGTCGAGGCCGTCGATGAAGTTGAAGGCGTTCATGGTGGTGACGATCAGCCCTGCCGTCAGCACCACCCGGAGCAGTTCGTTCTCCAGATAGATCGGCTCCGGAACCCACGGGACTATGGTCATCCGGACGC
Organism: Pseudarthrobacter humi; assembly: GCF_024294965.1. NCBI lineage: Bacteria > Bacillati > Actinomycetota > Actinomycetes > Micrococcales > Micrococcaceae > Pseudarthrobacter > Pseudarthrobacter humi. Next base: position 26,446 of record NZ_JANCLV010000017.1, on the reverse strand, counting down.
CCCAGATGGCCACCACCAGGGCTGCGGCGCTCTGGCCGATGAGCTTCACCCACCAACGGATGTCCAGGAGGTCATCCGCGATCCCCACGAGCACGATCAGTGCCGCGCCCGCCAGGACGCCCCATGGCGAGAAGTTGTTCCGGTAGATGTCCTTGACGAAGAAGGACTGGCTGGCGACGAGGAGGGCCACCAGCACGCCGAGGAAGATGGCCACACCTCCCAGCCGGGACACCGGCGTCGTATGCATGTCACGGCTGCGGATGGGGGCGTGGAGTTCAAGCCGGTGCCCGATGACGCGGGCACCCCAGGTGGCTCCGTAGGACACGACGGCAGCCGTCAGCCCCATAAGCAGGTACATAATCATGCGATAGCGGCCGTTTCGTCGGTGTGCGGCGCAACCCTGCGGGTGCGCGCGGGCATGGACAGCGGCCCGAACAGGTGGTCCTCGATCGATGGGCTCACTGGCGGGAAATCTGACTTTCGAAAAATGAAACTTCTCCGTCGCCGGGCGCGCAGCAGGCAGTGCTTGGTGCCTTACAGGGCTGTATTACAGTGGACTCTAGTCAAGATACTAGCGCCAACGGCTCCATGGCTTCGCGCCACACTGGCGCATTGCGAGCGGGGAATCCCCTGAAGGCCATGCTGAAAGGAATCCCCATGACCGTCCGGGTTGCAGTTGCCGCCGTGACATTTAACCGTCATAAAGAGCTGTCCGTCCTGCTGGACGCCATTAATGCGCAGTCCGCGGCAGTGGACACCATCTGCCTTGTCGACAGCGGCACGGACCCCGCACGCGAAGTTGCCGCGCGGCACACAAATGTTGATTACGTCCGTTCCGAAGCGAACCTCGGCGGAGCAGGCGGCTTTGCCCTCGCCGCGCTGAAGGCGGTGGCCAGCGGTGCCAAATGGGTCTGGATGATGGACGACGACGCCGAGCCGGCGGACCCGGAATGCCTGGCCACGCTGCTGCGTGAGGCTGAGGCCCGCGACCTTGAAGCCGTGGTCCCGCTGGTGGTTGCCCCGGGCCATCCCGACCGGCTGTCCTTCTTCTTCCGGCTCGACGGAAAAGTCACCCACGACCGGGCCGAACTGGAAAGAGTAGGTTTCCTACCCAACGACGGACACTTCTTCAACGGTGCCCTGATCAGGTCCGACGTGTTTTTCAAGGTGGGCCTGCCGGACATGCGCCTCTTCATCCGCGGCGACGAGGTGGACTTCACCATCCGCCTCCGCAAGGCGGGCATCCGGTTCGGCACGGTGACCACCACCGCCATCACCCACCCGCATGCGTTTTCCGAGACGAAGCACGTCTTTGGTGCACGATGGCACGTGATTGTGCCGGACTCGGCGTTCAAACGCTACTACTACTACCGCAACCGCGGGTACCTGATCCGTCGCTATTTCCGGGTTAAGTCGCTGGTGGCCGACGTCGGCGGCTATCTTGGCTATTTTGCGCAGCGCCGTGACCTGAAGGGACTGCTCGCCTGGGCAAGTTCCTTCTCGAAGGGACTGCGTGCCAAGGGCTTCGCGCCGCTGGAGGACCAGAAGTTCTAGGACACGCGCCGCAGCCGGCGCCGCGCCAGCAGCCACAGCAGCACCCACGGCTCGCCAAACACGCGGTACGCCACGCGGCGGGGATGCAGCAGCAGGCGCCATGCCCATTCCAGCCCGAGCCTCCCGAGCCATCGAGGTGCAAGTTTCTGGATTCCGGCCAGCTGTTCGATCGCGCCGCCCACGGTGCAGTAGATGGCCGGCGGGAGGGCGCCGAGCCGGCGCTGCAGCACTGATTCCTGCAGCGGCATGCCCAACCCGAGCAGGACTAGCTGGGGTTGCTGCTCCGCGAGCCAGCGCACAGCGGCCGTTTCGACGTCGTCGTTCCAGCCTTCGCCGGGCAGGCCCGCCACCGTGGCACCCGGAACAATGCTCCGGAGCTTTTCGACGGCCAAGGCGTTCGCCTCGGCGCCGGCGCCAACCACCGCCATCCGCTTCAGGCCGGTAACCCTGCCCAGGGACGGCAGCCAGTCCGTGGAACCCAGCCGGTACTCCATGACCGGCCCCACGGCATTCCCCGTCCGGCTCCACAGCCAGAGCACAGGCGCCCCGTCAAGGAGCACCACGTCGCTCTCCTCATAGACGGAACGAAACCCGGCGTCGGAATGTGTCAGCGTGACGCTGTGCAGGTTATGTCCGACGACGGTCCGCTTGGTCCCGTCGGCGACGAACCCCGTCAGCACCTCAAGCAGGTCGTCAACCTTGAGCGGCGTGGCGTCCACGCCCAGGACGGGGATGTGCTGGCGTGCCAGGCTCACCCGTCAGTCTCCCGAACCGGCGGGGACGGCTCGGACGGCTCGCCGGCGGCTTTTTCGGCTGCCGGCTCTTCGGCTGCCGGCTCGTCAGCGGCTGATTCGGCCGGCAGAGCGTCTGGTTCAGATTCTTCCTCGGGCTCAGCCATCGGGATCTCGCCCAGGCCCAAGACGCCCGGAACGTGCTCCCGGAGTTGCTCCAGGGACACAGCGCCGTTGCGCACGACGCGCAGGAGGGGACCGGTGGCATCCACGATTGTGGAAGGCACGGCGTCGGTTCCTTCTACCGGCCGGAAACCGCCTTCGAGGTAGACCTCCACGGATTCCGCGAGCTGGGCACGTGCCTCCGCGGCGGTCTGTGCCGGCGGCTGGCCGGTCCGGTTGGCGGAGGACACGGCCAGCGGACCGGTCAGGGTCAGGAGTTCCTGGGCCACCTCGTCGGCGGGCATACGCAGGGCCACCGTTCCCTGGGTCTCGCCCAGGTCCCAGTCCAGCGACGGCTGGGCGTGCAGGATCAGGGTCAGTCCCCCCGGCCAGAACGCCTTGGCGAGCTTGCGGGCATCAGCGGAAACATCTGTGGCCAGGCCGTCCAGCGCGTTGATCCTGGGAATCAGTACCGGCGGCGGCATGGTGCGGCTGCGACCTTTAGAGGCCAACAGCATAGTGACGGCCTGCGGCGAAAAGGCATCGGCGGCAATTCCGTAGACCGTGTCCGTGGGGAACACCACGCACTTCTTTTCGCTGATGGCACGCTGGGCATGCTCCAGGCCAAGGGCGCGCTGGTCCTCGGACGTGCAGTTGTAGGTTGTGGTCACTGGCCTATTCTTTCATCACTCGTGGTGCGGACCGGCAAGGACGGCGCTGGTGGCGCGTTCCTTGCCGTTGAGGTCCAGATGCGTGGTGATCTCCCGCCAGGCACCCGTCCGCTGCATCATGCCGGCGATCCAGCCGGCCTGGACTTCCGCGTGTTCCATCACAAAGTAGCCGCCGGGAACCAGCAGCCGGGCAGCCGAGGCGGCCGCCGCCGTCGGAAGTTCCATGCCGTCCGCTCCCCCGCCGTACAGGGCTTCGGGAGGGTCGTGCAGGGCAACTTCGGGTTCATTCGGGATGGCTTCGGCGGGAATGTAGGGCGGGTTGGAGATTACGACGTCGAAGGTTCCGTTAAGTTCCGGCAGCGCGTCGCGGAGGTCCCCCAGCACCAGCTTGACGCCCAGCGGAGCCAGGTTCCTGGCTGCCCACGCGTGCGCGAACGGACTGTATTCCACGGCGTGGACTTCGGCGCCGGGCACCTCATGGGCGATGGAGCCGGCGATCGCGCCGGACCCCGTGCCCAGGTCCACAACCCGCGGGTGCGCCATCCCCTTGACGTGGTCGATAACCAGTTGCACCACGGACTCCGTTTCCGGCCGGGGGATAAAGACCCCCGGCCCGACGGCGAGCTCCAGGTACCTGAAGTGCGCCACCCCGGTGATGTGCTGCAGCGGGATCCGTTGGGCCCGTTCGGCAACAAGTTCGGCGTAGCCAACAGGTGCCGGAGTATCCCCCAGCATCATCGCCCGGAGCCTGCCGAGCCCCACACCGAGCAGGTGGTCCGCCAGGAGTTCGGCGTCGACGCGGGGGCTGGGGACCCCGGCGTCCCGGAGGATCACCGTGGCCTCGCCGATGGCAGCCGCGAGGGACTGCCCAGACCCGAGTGTCATGGGTGCCGGCGGCTAGTCGCCGATGGCGTCCAGGCGTGCCTGTTCGTCCATCTCGATGGCGGACTGGATGACCGGTTCCAGGTCCCCGTTCATGACCTGGTCCAGGTTGTACGCCTTGTAACCGGTGCGGTGGTCGGCGATCCGGTTCTCCGGGTAGTTGTATGTGCGGATGCGCTCCGACCGGTCCATGGTGCGGATCTGGGATTTACGCTGGGCCGAGTTCTCGGCGTCGATGATTTCCTGCTGGTGCGCCAGGATGCGGGCGCGGAGCACCCGCATGCCGGCTTCGCGGTTCTGCAGCTGGGATTTCTCGTTCTGCATGGCCACCACGATGCCGGTGGGAAGGTGCGTGATACGGACAGCGGAATCCGTGGTGTTCACGGACTGGCCACCGGGACCCGACGAGCGGTAGACGTCGATCTTGAGGTCGTTCTGGTTGATGTCCAGCTCTTCGGGCTCGTCAACTTCGGGGAGGACCAGGACGCCGGCGGCGGAGGTGTGGATGCGGCCCTGGGATTCGGTGACGGGCACCCGCTGCACGCGGTGGACGCCGCCTTCGAACTTGAGTCGTGCGTAAACACCCTCGGCAGGATCGTTCGAGTTGCCTTTGACGGCCATCTGGACGTCTTTGTAGCCACCAAGATCGGATTCGTTGGCCGAGATGAGTTCGGTCTTCCAGCCGCGGGATTCCGCGTAACGGGTGTACATCCGCAGGAGGTCGCCGGCGAAGAGCGCGGCTTCGTCGCCGCCTTCGCCGCCCTTGACCTCAAGGATCACGTTGCGGGCGTCGTCGGGGTCCCGCGGAATGAGGAGCCTGCGCAGCTTCGCCGAAGCCTGCTCCAGCGCTTCCTCCAGCACGGGAACCTCGGCAGCAAACTCAGGGTCCTCCGAGGCCATTTCCTTCGCAGCGGCGAGGTCGTCCTCCAGGGCATGCCACTTGTTGTATGCCTCCACGATGCCATTGAGCTGCGCGGAACGCCGCCCCAGCTTCCGGGCCAGCCGCTGGTCAGCATAGACAGCCGGATCACCAAGCTGCGCCTGGATAGCATCATGCTCATCAAGCAGGCCCTGTACGGACTCAAACATTTCAAAACCTCTTTCGACTCTTACAAGTCTAGTTTCACGGGACTTAACGACGAACCGCCCAAAACATGCCGACCATCAGGCCGGCATGTTTTGAGCGGTGAGCGTAGCTACTTGTCGTTATCCGACTTCGCGCCAAGCGTTGTCTTCTGGACCTGCATGAGGAACTCGACGTTGCTCTGGGTCTCCCGGATCTTGTTGGTCAGCAGCTCAAGGCTCTGCTGCGTTTCGAGTCCGGAAAGGACGCGGCGCAGCTTCCACATGATCTTGACTTCCTCGGGGGAAAGCAGGTTCTCTTCGCGGCGGGTACCGGACGCGTTGACGTCCACGGCCGGGAAGATGCGCTTGTCCGCCAGCTGGCGGGACAGACGGAGCTCCATGTTGCCGGTGCCCTTGAACTCTTCGAAGATGACCTCGTCCATCTTGGAACCGGTCTCCACGAGCGCGGTTGCCAGGATGGTCAGCGAGCCACCGTTTTCGATGTTGCGGGCTGCACCGAAGAAGCGCTTCGGCGGGTACAGCGCCGCGGAGTCGACACCACCGGACAGGATACGGCCGGAGGCCGGTGCTGCCAGGTTGTAGGCGCGGCCCAGGCGGGTCATGGAGTCCAGGAGGACCACCACGTCCATGCCCATTTCCACGAGGCGCTTGGCGCGTTCGATGGAGAGCTCGGCCACGGTGGTGTGGTCATCGGCGGGACGGTCGAAGGTGGAGGCAATGACCTCACCCTTGACGGTGCGCTGCATGTCCGTCACTTCTTCGGGGCGTTCGTCAACAAGCACCATCATGAGGTGGACCTCAGGATTGTTGGTGGTGATGGCGTTGGCGATGGACTGCAGGATGAGCGTCTTGCCGGCCTTCGGCGGGGAGACGATCAGGCCGCGCTGGCCCTTGCCGATCGGGGCAACCAGGTCGATGACGCGGGGGCCGATCTTCTTGGGATCCGTCTCGAGGCGCAGCCGCTCGGACGGGTACAGCGGAACCAGCTTGGCGAATTCGACGCGGTCCTTGAGCTCTTCCGGCGTCTTGCCGTTGACGGAAGTGACGCGGACCAGGGCGTTGAACTTCTGGCGGGCAGTCTGCTGGCTGCGGTCTTCGCCGTCACGCGGTGCTCGGATGGCGCCGACGCAGGCGTCGCCCTTGCGCAGATTGTACTTCTTGACCTGGGCCAGGGAGACGTAAACGTCGTTCGGACCCGGCAGGTAACCGGAAGTGCGGATGAACGCGTAGTTCTCCAGCACGTCCAGGATGCCGGCGACGGGCAGCAGCACGTCATCCTCGGTGACCTCGACGTCGTCGACGTCCGGTCCCTGGGCGCGTCCCCGACGGCGGTCGTTACGGTCCCGGAAGCGGTCGTTGCGGGAGTTGTCCCGGCTGTCCTGGCCGCCACCGGAGCGGTCATTGCGGTCAGTGCGGTCGTTCCGGTCCCGGCGGTTGCGGCGGTTCCGGCGGCTTCCACCGTCAGTGTCGTCGTTGTCGCGGGTGTTGTCGCGGCTGTCATCGCGACGGGCGCCGTCACGCTGGCCGGCGTCACGGCTGCCTGCGTTGTCGCGTCCACCATCGGTGGTCTCGCGGGCGGTGGTTTCACGGGCTGTGGTCTCACGGGCCGTGGTGTCACGGGCTGCGGTGTCATGAGCCGTGGTTTCACGGGCTGCGGTGTCACGGGCGCCACGGGAGCGGCCGTTCTCGCGGCGGTCAGCACGCTGGCCGTCGCCGGATTCGGCGCCCTGGGTTTCTGTGCGCTGGGAATCAGCACGCTGGGTTTCGGTGCGGTCAGCCTGGCGCTGTTCAGCGGCGGGCTGCTCGGCCGGAGCCTCAGTGGCTTCTGCCTGCGTTGACGTGGCGGCCGCATCGCCACGGCGCCGGTTCCGGGTGCGCGGCTGGCGGCGTTCGCCCTCAGCTGCTGCGCCGGCCTCAACGGGCGCTGACGCCGGAGCCTCAACGGGTGCGGCGGCCGGAGCCTCAGTGGCCGTTGCCGCGGCGGGGGCCGCAACTACTCCGTCACTGACAGCGCGGCGGCTGCGTCCACGGCCACGGGCACGGGTCCCATCAGCGGCCGGGGCCTCTGAGGTTTCGCTTGCGGCAGCAGCCACCGGTGCGGCAGCGGCGGGGGCTACGTGGTTTTCGGTCGCCTTCTCGGCAGCCTTGGCCGGGGCCTTGCTGGCTGACGTGCCTGCGCGATGGGCGGAAATGGCGGTCACCAGATCCCCCTTACGCATGCGGGATCCACCGGAAATCCCCAGCTGGCTGGCAAGTGCCTGCAGCTGGGCGAGCTTGAGGCCGGCGAGGCCACTGCTCTTGGCGGGTGCGGCCGTTGACGATCCGGCAGCAGAAGTTGATGGTTCCACAGCTGAAGACAGCTCAGTGGTTTCGGTCACGAAGGATCCTTCCCCCTCGACGGCGTCCAGACTGGGAGCTGGACGCGATGATTTGATCTGGGCTGCAGTTCAGATCTGCAGCCGCATTTTCGGTCTTGCCGGTTGGATTTCGGCCAGCAGGGCCGGATACTGATTCACCTCACGCACCGATTAATGGCGGGGCGCTGGGCTGACGATTCAGGGGCAGACAATTCAGCTGCAGATTCCTGCGACAGACCAAGCAGGCGGCACCGGAAAATATTGCGCAGTAGGAGATCACTAACAACTGAATGCAGCTGCCGATCAGATAGGCGGAATTACCGCCGGTGCAAGTCCACCTTAGCACCTTCGACGTCCACTGCCAGCTTCAGCACGCGCCAGCCGATACCCGGCGTGTTCGCCTCTGTAAAGGACTCAATAAACCCAAGGACCTCGGCGGCTTCGGCTTCGCCGTCGGCGAGAACCAGGACCGTAGGTCCTGCACCCGAAACCACTGCCGCGTGGCCCGCGTTGCGCAGTGCCCTGATGAGGGACGCGCTGGGCCGCATCGCCTCGGCCCGGTAACTCTGGTGCAGGTAATCCTCGGTGCCGGCATGCAGAAACTCGGGCTTCTGGGTCAGCGCATGGATCAGCAGCGCAGCCCGTCCGGAGTTCATGGCCGCCGCATGATGGCCCACAGACGCCGGCAGCAGGGCGCGCGCGGCTTCGGTGGACAATTCAAAATCGGGGACAGCCACGATGGGAATCACGGAACCGGCCACGGTAGCGCATGTGCTGCTGTACCGGTCACTGTCCTGCCATGACAGCGCCAGTCCGCCGAAAATCGCGGGCGCGACGTTGTCCGGATGGCCTTCCATCTCGCTGGTCAGCTGCAGGATCCAGTCCCGCCCGCGACGCGCAGCTTCGGGCACCATGGCATTGGCGGCCGAGACGGCCGCCACCACTGCCGACGCCGATGATCCCAGACCCCGGCCATGGGGGTTGACGTTCGTCGCCGTGATCCTGAGGCCGCCGTGCCGGTAACCAAGCCGGGAAAAGGCAGCCTCCATCGCCCTGACCACCAGGTGGCTGGCGTCCTGCGGCAGCGTGTCCGCCCCCTCGCCGCTGAGCTCGAAGACGAGCTCAGCGGATTCGAGGCTTTCCACCGTCAGGGTGTCGTGCAGCGCCAGGGCGAGGCCCAGGCTGTCGTAACCCGGTCCGAGGTTGGCGCTTGTGGCCGGGACCCTGACGGTGACGCGCTGGCCTGCTTCGATGACGGGCAGGTCAACGGCGGTGGGCGAGGTGGTTTCCAAGGCTACTTTTCTTCCAGTCCCAGTTCAGCTGCGACTGTCACGACGTCGTTCGAGACCTTGACCGGCTGGACTTCACTGCCATCCTCGGTCCGGAGAGCCCACTGGGGGTCCTTGAGGCCGTGGCCGGTAACGGTGATGACGATGGTCTTGCCGGTGGGAACTTCACCGGCGGCGTGCTTCTTGAGCAGGCCGGCCACACCGGCGGCGGAGCCGGGCTCCACAAAAACGCCTTCGCGGGCGGACAGCCAGCGGTGGGCATCGAGGATCTGTTCGTCAGTCACGGCGTCGATGAATCCGCCGGACTCGTCACGTGCAGCGATGGCACCGTCCCAGGACGCCGGGTTGCCGATCCGGATGGCAGTGGCGATGGTGTCCGGTTCCGTGATGGGGTGCCCTGCCACGAACGGTGCCGCGCCGGCGGCCTGGAAGCCCCACATCTGCGGGGTTTTGGTGGACACGGCGGGCAAGGTTCCGGCCGTGTCGGATTCGAACGGCGCCGAGTACTCCTTGTAGCCCTTCCAGTACGCCGTGATGTTGCCGGCGTTGCCTACGGGCAGGACGTGGATGTCCGGAGCATCGCCGAGCGAATCAACAATCTCAAACGCGCCCGTCTTCTGGCCCTGGATGCGGGCCGGGTTCACGGAGTTGACCAGGAACACCGGGTAGGACTCCCCCAGCTTCCGTGCAATGTCCAGGCAGTTATCGAAGTTGCCGTCCACCTGGAGCAGCGTGGCGCCGTGCGCGATGGCCTGGCTCAGCTTGCCCATAGAGATCTTGCCTTCGGGGACCAGTACAGCGCATTTCAGTCCCGCTGCCGTGGCGTAGGCCGCGGCGGACGCGGAGGTGTTGCCGGTTGACGCGCACACCACGGCCTTGGCGCCGGACGCGACGGCGGCCGTCATGGCCATGGTCATGCCGCGGTCCTTGAACGAACCGGTGGGGTTCATCCCCTCGACCTTCAGGTACACCGTGGAACCGGTGAGCTCGGAGAGCTTCTGCGCGTGGACCAGCGGCGTGCCGCCTTCGCCCAGCGTGATGACCCTGGTGGATTCCGTTACGGGCAGCCGGTCAGCGTATTCGCGGATAACGCCGCGCCATTGGTGAGCCACTTAGACTCCTTCTACCCGCAGAACGGATGTCACTGAATTGATGACGTCCAGGCCCTTGACGGCCTCGACGGTGGCTGCGAGGGCAGCCTCTGATGCGCGGTGGGTAACGATCCGCAGTTCGGCAGACTCCACGTTGGACTCTGCGTCCCGGTGGATGGTCTGCCGCATGATTTCGATGGACACGCCGTGCTCCGCAAAGAGCTGGGCGATCCGGGCCAGCACGCCGGGCTGGTCAGCGACGTCCAGGCCGATGTAGTAGCTGGTGATGGCTGAGGCGATGGGCAGGGCCGGGACGTGGCCGGTGGTGGTCTCCGTGCGTCCCGGGCCGCCCAGCACAATGCGGCGTGCGGCCGAGACAAGGTCGCCAAGGACGGCGGAGGCCGTCGGGGTTCCGCCGGCACCCTGGCCGTAGAACATCAGTTCGCCCGCGTTTTCCGCCTCGATGAAGACCGCATTGAACGCGCCACGAACGGCGGCCAGCGGGTGCTCGCGTGGCAGCAGCGTGGGGTGCACGCGCACGGAAACGCCTTCGCCGCCGTCGGCATCCGTGAGCTTTTCGGCAATGGCCAGCAGTTTGATGACAAATCCGGCGTCCTTGGCTGCAGCGATGTCCGCCGCGCTGACGGACGTGATGCCTTCGCAGTGGACGTTTTCCAGGGCGAAGCGGGTGTGGAAGGACAGCGACGCGAGAATGGCGGCCTTGGAGGCGGCGTCGTGGCCTTCGACGTCGGCGGTGGGGTCGGCTTCGGCGTAGCCAAGGCGCTGGGCCTCGGCGAGGGCGTCAGCGAACTGGGCGCCGGTGGAGTCCATCTGGTCCAGGATGAAGTTGGTGGTGCCGTTGACGATACCCAGCACGCGGGTAATGCGGTCGCCGGCCAGGCTGTCCCGGATGGGGCGCAGTATGGGGATGGCACCGGCGACGGCGGCCTCGTAGGACAGCTGCACGCCGGCCTTGTCGGCCTCTTCATAGAGGGTGGGTCCGTCCTGGGCGAGCAGGGCCTTGTTGCCGGTGACTACACAGGCGCCGTTGCGCAGCGCGGAGAGGATCAGCGTGCGGGCAGGCTCGATCCCGCCCATGAGCTCGATTACCAGGTCGGCGTCCTTGACCAGGGTGTCGGCGTCGGTGGTGAAGAGGTCCTGCGGCAGGTCCACATCCCGCTTGGCATTGACGTTGCGCACGGCGATGCCGCTGAGCTGCAGGCGGGCACCGGTACGGGCGGCAAGGGCGTCGGCGTCCTCAATGAGAATCCGCGCAACCTGGGCCCCAACGTTGCCACAGCCCAGCAGGGCTACTTTCAGGGTTCGCAATTCAGTCATTCGGCACTCCCATGTCGCGGTTAAGCAGATCTTCTTCGGTTTCCCCGCGGACAATCAGCCGGGCAGATCCGCCGCGCACCGCGACAACGCCCGGCCGGGCCAGATAGTTGTAGTTGCTTGACAGGGCCCAGCAGTAGGCGCCGGTCCCCGGTACAGCAAGCAGATCACCGGCTGCCACGTCCTCGGGCAGATATACATCTCTAACAACTATGTCGCCGCTCTCGCAATGTTTGCCCACTACGCGGGACAGCTGCGGGGACGCCGAGGACGTGCGGGAGGCCAGAATCGCCGAATAATCCGCGTCGTAGAGCACCGGGCGGGCGTTATCGCTCATGCCTCCGTCCACTGACACATAGCGGCGCGGATGCGTAACGTTCTTGTTGGCCTCTGAATCGCCCGGCGCGTCGACGCGGACAGTTTTCAGGGTACCCACCTCGTACAACGTGAAGGTGGTGCTGCCGACAATTGCGCGTCCGGGTTCGATCGAAATCCGGGGAGCAGTGATACCCAGCTCAGCACACGTGGAACGCACGACGGCGGCCATCGCCTGCGCGACGTCAGCTGCGGGGCGCGGGGTGTCCACCGGGGTATAGGCAATGCCGTAGCCGCCGCCGAGGTCCAGCTCGGGCATCACGATGGAGTACTTTTCCTGCATGGCAGCGTGGAAGCGCAGGAGCTTCTGCGCGGCGAGTTCAAAGCCGTCCGGCTCGAAGATCTGCGAGCCGATGTGGCAGTGCAGGCCCAGCAGTTCGATGCTGGCGTACCCTGTGGCCGCAGCCACGGCCTCCTCCGCTGCTGACAGTCCGGCCTGCTCGGTGGTATCCCCGGCCATGGAGAGACCGAATTTCTGGTCCTCGTGGGCGGTGGCGATGAACTCGTGGGTGTGCGCGTGGACGCCGGGAGTCAGGCGCAGCATAACGTTGGCAATTTCGCCGCGGTCCAAGGCGATTTTGGCAACGCGGTCCAGCTCATCGAGGCTGTCCACCACGATTCGTCCCAGCTTCATATCCAGCGCCCGGTTGATCTCGGCGTCGGATTTGTTGTTGCCGTGCAGGCCCAGGTTTTCGCCCTTGATGCCGGCCCGGGCCGCCACCGCGAGCTCGCCGCCGGAACACGTGTCCAGCCGGAGTCCTTCGTCTGCCACCCAGGCGGCTACTGCTGTGCACAGGAAGGACTTGCCAGCATAGTAGACGTCCACTCCCCCGCAGATGTCGGCAAACGCGGCATCAAAGGCATCCTTGAAGGAACGTGCGCGGGCCCGGAAGTCTGTCTCGCTCATGACAAAGAGCGGCGTGCCGAACTGCGCCTTGAGCTCGCTGACGGCGATGCCATCGATGGCGAGCTCACCGGCGTCGTTCTTCCGCACATCCTGCGCCCACATGGGCTCGTGGAGCGCATTCAGGTCCGCGGGAACGGCGAGCCACTCGGGAGCCAGCGGGGATCCGCTGTTGGTGTCCTCTGCTGACACCTTCTGCGTCGAAGTTTCCTGTGCCGACATCAGTTTCACATCCGTTCCGGCGCGGACACGCCCAGCAGGTCCAGGCCGTTGGCCAGCACCTGGCTGGTGGCGTCGTTCAGCCACAGGCGAGTGCGGTTGACGTCGGTCACCGGTTCGTCACCCAGGGGTGCGATGCGGCAGGCGTCGTACCAGCGGTGGTAGGCGCCGGCGATGACCTCAAGATGGCGGGCCACCCGGTGCGGCTCACGCAGTTCTGCGGCCTTGGCCACGATGGATGGGTAGCTGCCCAGGTAGGAGAGCAGTTCGTTTTCAGTGGCATGGTCCAGTAGGGAAGCGTCAAACGCGCTGCGGTCCACGCCTGCAGCCACGGCGTTGCGGGCCGCGCCGCGGGTGCGAGCATGGGCGTACTGGACGTAGAACACCGGGTTCTCGTTGCTGTGCTTCTTCAGCAGGTCAGGGTCAAGGGTCAGCGGCGAGTCTGCCGGGAAACGGGCCAGGGAGTAGCGCACCGCGTCCTTGCCCAGCCAGTCAATGAGGTCCTTGAGCTCGATGATGTTGCCGGCACGCTTGGACAGCTTGGCGCCGTTGACGGAGACCAGCTGGCCGATCAGCACCTCGATGTTGACCTCGGGGTCATCACCTGCGGCGGCCGCAATGGCCTTGAGCCGGTTGATGTAGCCGTGGTGGTCCGCGCCGAGCAGGTAGATTTTCTCGGTGTAGCCGCGGTCCTTCTTGGACAGGTAGTAGGCAGCGTCGGCAGCGAAGTAGGTGGGTTCGCCGTTCGCGCGGATCATGACGCGGTCCTTATCGTCACCGAAGTCCGTGGTCCGCAGCCAGACCGCACCGCCGTCGTCGAACACGTGGCCCTGTTCGCGGAGGCGCGCTACGGCACTTTCAATAGCGCCGGCGTCGTGCAGTTCCTGCTCGGAGAAGAACACATCGAAATCGACGCCGAAATCGGCGAGCGTGGCTTTGATGTCCTTCATCTGGGCTTCGTATGCGGCGGCACGGATGACCGGAATGGCCGCCACTTCGGTCAGCTCGCGGATGTCCGGGTGCGCGGTAAGCACCTCGTGGCCCAGGTCCGCGATGTACTGGCCGGGGTAGCCGCCGTCCGGGACCGGAAGTCCGTGAAGCCGGTTGTAGACCGACTGCGCGAAGACGTTCATCTGTGTGCCGGCGTCGTTGATGTAGTACTCCGCGGTGACTTCAGCGCCGGACGCACGCAGCACCCGGGCGATGGCGTCACCGAGAGCGGCCCAGCGGGTATGCCCGATGTGCAGCGGTCCGGTGGGATTGGCCGAGACGAACTCCATGTTCACGGTGTGTCCGGCGAGCGCCGAGTTCGTGCCGTACTGCGGGCCCGCTTCGACGATGGCCTTGGCGAGGGCGCCGGCGGCACCGGCATCCACGGTGATGTTAAGGAACCCGGGGCCGGCGATATCCACGGCAGCGACGCCGTTGATGGACTTCAGCCGGGCGCTCAGGACGGTGGCGAATTCGCGCGGGTTGGTGCCGGCCTGCTTGGACAGCTGGAGGGCGATGCTGGTGGCCCAGTCGCCGTGTTCCCGGTTCTTCGGTCGCTCCACGCGCACCTCATCAGGGACAGCTGATGCGGAAAGCGCGATTTCGCCAGCGGCGACGGCGTCTTTCAGGCAGGCGGATATGGCGAGGGAGAGTTCTTCGGGAGTCACCCCTCTAGCCTACCGGGGGCCGCCACTGGGACGAATTTGGGGTGGCTCGTGACTGGTTCCGCACAACTTTTCCGCACAGCGGACGCACTGCTGATTCACAGCGTGAACCATTACGCTGAATCCGACGTTGAGTACAGCGTAAGCACCCAGCCCACGAAACGAGCCCCATCATGAGACCGTCAGTCCGCAAGAGTGTTTTCGTCGGCATCACCGGCCTGTCCCTCGCTGGAACGGTGGCCGGCTGCGCGCCGTCGGCCACGCCCGCGGTGCCCGCTGCGACTTCCGACAGCACGTCCGGCGCCACCACTGCCCCTTCCGGCACGGCATCATCGCCGTCCAGCAGCGCCTCCCTCTACCAGGACGGCACCTACAGCGCTGACGGCACCTATGTTTCCCCCAACGGAACCGAAACCGTGGGGGTTGAGCTGACGCTCGCCGCGGGCACGGTCACGGCCGTGAACATCACCCAGCACCCTTCGAACCCCAACACCCGGAAATTCCAGGGCGAATTCGCGGGCGGGATCGCTGCGCAGGTTGTGGGTAAGAGCATCGACGAACTCAACGTCTCCAAAGTGGCAGGATCCTCGCTCACCAGCGGCGGCTTCAACCAGGCCCTGGACAAGATCAAGGCCGAGGCCCAGTAGGCCGTGCCGGACCCGGAGGACTTCCGCTTCGACGGGATCGGAACCCGTTGGGAAATCTCCACCCCCCGTCCGCTTGACGCCAGCGTCCGTGCCCGGCTGCTCGCCTTGGTGGAACGGTACGACGCCGACTGGTCCCGGTTTAGGTCCGATTCGACCGTGGGTGCCATGGCCCGGCAGCCCGGGCGGTATGAGCTGCCGCCGGAAGCGGCGGACCTTGGCCGGCTGTACCGCTCGCTGTATGAGATCACCGGCGGTGCAATGACGCCGCTGATCGGCGGCAGCCTGGAGCGCCTCGGGTACGACGCCGCCTATTCCCTGCGGCCGGCAGGAAACGCGCTTCCGGCACCCCGCTGGGAGGACGTCCTGACGTGGGACGGCAACGTGCTGACCACCACCGCTCCCCTGGTCCTGGACATCGGTGCCGCCGGCAAGGGGCAACTGGTGGACCTTCTCGCTATTGAGCTGCGCGCCTGCGGCGTGGACTCCTTCGTGATTGATGCCAGCGGCGACCTGCTGCACCGCGGGCCTAATCCGGTCTCCGTGGCGTTGGAGCACCCGTACGATCCGGTGAGGGCCATCGGGACTGTGCCGCTGGCAGGCGGCGCCTTGTGCGCGTCAGCCTCAAACAGACGGGCGTGGGGCGACGGCCTGCACCATGTGCTCGATGGCACAACAGGCCTGCCCGTCAGTACGGCGGTAGCCACGTGGACCATGGCAGAAAGCACCATGGTGGCCGATGCCCTGGCCACTGCCCTGTTCTTTGTCCCCGGCAAAGAACTGGAACGGAGCTTCGACTTTTCCTGGCTGACCGTTTTTTCTGATGGAAGTGCTGCCTACTCGGCCGGATTTGAAGGGACACTGTTCTCATGAGCCCCGTTGACGCCCCCAGGGCAACCGCCGTTTTCACTGCCGGCCGGCTGGACACCCTGCTGGGCAAGTACACGATGTACAGGCTGATCCTGCTGGTGCTGGCAGCCCTTGCCGCGTACAGCCTCCTGCTCAATGCCCTTGGCTGGCTGACGTTCGGCATCCCGCAGATGCTCGTCCACTTAGTGCTGTGTCTGGGCCTGACCTACGTGTCCAACCGAGGGCTGGCTGCCCTTTTCCACGTCCGCCCGCATTCCGAATCGTCGCTGATCACCGGTCTGCTGCTGTACTTCCTCTTCTGGCCTACCTTTATGCCCCTGGATATGGCGGGAGTGGCCCTGGCGTGTGTGCTGGCCTCCGCTTCGAAATACGCGCTGGCCTGGCGTGGCCGGCACATCTTCAACCCAGCCGCCGCCGGGGCGTTTGTCACCGGGCTGACGGGGCTGAACATCGCGACATGGTGGGCCGCCACACCTGCCATGCTGTGGCTGCTGGTCCCGGGCGTCCTCCTGGTGCTCTACCGGACGCGTAAGTTGCCCATGGCGGCCGTGTTCCTTGTGGTTGCGACATCAATTGTGAGCGCTGAGCTGCTGCAGGCAGGGCTTACCCTGGGCAGCGCACTCTGGCAGGCCCTGGCGCAGCGGCCGCTGCTGTTCTTCGTCGGCTTTATGCTGACGGAGCCGCTCACCCTCGCGCCGCGCCGCTGGCAGCAGCTCGCGCTCGCCGCACTGGTTGGCGTGGTGTTCGCAGTGCCGTACAACCTCGGCTTCATCGCCAACTCGCCGGAACTGGCCCTGCTGGTCGGCAACCTGCTGGCGTTCCTTGTGGGCCAACGAGGCGGGCTCAGGCTCCGGTTCGCTGGCTCCCGTCCCCTGACACCCAGCACCACAGAGTTCGCCTTTGAACCGTCCCGGCACGTCCGGTTTGTGCCGGGGCAGTACATGGAACTGGATCTGCCGCACGCCAAGTCTGACGGCAAAGGCCGACGCCGGGTGTTCAGTTTGACCAGCGCCCCGGGTTCGGAGACGGTGAAGTTTGGCGTCCGGACGGCTGAGCCCCTGTCCGCGGCGAAGAAAGTCCTGCTGGACCTGAAGCCTGGTGATGAAGTGGCCGCCACGTCCGTGGGCGGAGATTTTGTCCTGCCCCGCGATCCCCGGACCCCTATCCTCCTGATCGCCGCGGGCATCGGTATCACGCCCTATCTTGCGCATCTGGCTTCCGGCGCCGCGCAGGACCGGGACGTGGTTCTCCTGCTGCTGGCGCGCAATTCTGCGGAAATTGCCTACACGGCCGAGCTGCAGGCGTCCGGAGCGCGCATCCTGGCACGCCTCGCTGACGGTTCGGTCCCGCCGTCGTTCATCACCGATGCCGGGACGCCGGAATCCGGCGGCGCTGCAGCTGGCGCCCGGCTGGACGGAGATTCCCTGAAGGCCCTCGTTCCCGACATTGCCGGCCGCGCTGTCTACATCTCCGGGTCCCCTGCGAGCGTCGCATCGCTGCGCCGTGCAGCCCATAAGGCCGGCTCGCGCCGAGTGCACGTGGACTCTTTTTCGGGCTACTGAACAGGGCCGTTTTTCCTTGCAGGCACCTTCCTGCTAAGCTCTAGGACGTCCCGCTGGCAACGGCAGGATCCCTGAATTGCCCTCGTAGCTCAGGGGATAGAGCGTCTGCCTCCGGAGCAGAAGGTCGTTGGTTCGATTCCAATCGAGGGCACAGATGTAACCCCCGCCGCTTACAAAAGCGGCGGGGGTTTCTGCGTTCCTTCCCCCAGAGGCGCGAGCGGACACTTGAGGCCCTGCCGAGCTGGGCAGCCGGACACATGAAGCCCTACCAAGCTGGCGCGGCCCGCACACCGGCCGCATGTTTTTTGCGACGCGGCTGTGGCACGCCGGTTTATTGCGGCGCGGCTGTGGCACTCCGGCTTGTCGGACTCCGCGGCTGACGCTGCGCCTCAATACCCAGCCCGCGACATGGCCCGCGCTAAGGCGGCGAGGTGCACAAGGCCCCAGTTGTTTCGGGCGCTGGCAACGTCGGTGGTTCCCAGTCTGGGTGTTCGCTTTGGTAGTGGCGTCCGGTGGGTGATATCCAGCCGGGTGGTTCGTTCTTGGTGGCGGTGGTGGGTTTCCAACCGGTGATGTGTCTGAGTCTGTGGTGCTTGCGGCATGGCTGGCCGAGATTACTGATCCCGGTACTGCCTCCCTGGGCCCAGGCGAGGAGGTGGTCTGCTTCGTTGTCGAGGGAGTGGTTGCTGCAGCCGGGGAACGGGCACTTCCCGTCGCGAAGTCTGAGCCATTGGCGTTGGGCTTTGGTGAGCCGGTAGCTGGTCCGCCCGATCTCGAGCGGTGCGCCGTCGCGGGGGTCGATGAGGACGCGATGGAAGGATTCGGCGCCGTCGGCGATCAAGTGGCGGGCCATGGACGGCGGGATCGGCCCGTATCCGTCGAGCATTGCGGGTTCGTCGGTGAGGCCCAGCAGGGCCATGACCGGGACCGTGATCAACACCTGCGCCCGCGGGGATGGAACGCCGCCGCTCACGGCGATGCCCCCGGTCTCTTCGTCGCTCGTTCCGCCGGTCGCGCCGCCGCTCTTTTCCCTACCCTCATCACCGGTTCCGCCGCCGGTGATGTTGTTGGTCAGGAGCCAGGCGGCAAGGATGTCGGCGCGGAGCTGGCTGAGGTTCCGGTCCTCGTCCGGGCCTTGGAGGGCTCTAGCTGCGCTGGTGGTCCGGTTCCAGATCGCGGCCGCCTGGTCCGCCGGGAGGTAGGCGGAGAGCCAGGCCATGCCGTCCCGGTCCGGGGCATATTCCAGGCGCCGGTCGGCTGCGCTCTTGATGTGGCGTTTTTCGATGCTGACCGGGTGATGGCGTTCCCGCCAGGTCCGGGCCTTGTGCCGGAACCTCCCGGGGATGAGCTCACCGGCGAAGCCACGTGCCGGATTCACCACATGAGGGTCCAGGAAATGCGCCTCCAACGCCTGCGCCCCGGCGGGGTCGAGGTTGGTGGTTTCATCGACCATGATCCGGGCGTGCTGCCACGAAATCGTCCCGGCCTGCAACGCGGACAACGTCAGGGGAAGCGCCGTGGTCAGGAAGCGCGCTTCGGCGAGGAGGGCGCCGGCGGCGCGTTCGCTGACCGTCAGGGCACACGCGATCTCCGCGACCATGGCCATCTCCTGCCCGGTATGGTCCTCGGGCGACGTTGCAGGGCCCGCCAGAGCCTCGGCAGCGGCGGAGTAACCGGCGGCCAGCCAGGCCTTCAGGGCGGCACTTTTCGCGTCCAGCCGTGAGATCTCGGCCAGTCCGTCCAGGAAACCATCTGCCACCCGGCGCAACGGATCAGCCTCCCCGGAACAGCCGGACTCGGTCCCGCCCCGGAGCGCAGAAGCAAGCTCAGCGAAAGACACCGAAAGGGCCTCCGCCGTCGCCACAGCCGCTCTGCTATCCATACCCAAATCATCCCGCGAGGGACTGACAATAACGGCGAGGCTAAACGGCTATGTGCATAACTCCGCGAAACAACGATCCGTGCCTCCAGCCGCCGCGGCAGTTCAGGGCCACAGCTGTCCTTTCGGCGCATGAAACGGGGCCTCAACTGTCCGTTCGCCCTGGGTTGAGTGAGCCTTCATCAGATTGTCAGCACCCCCTCGTAGGCTGATTCAACGTACTCGAGGGGGTAGGCCATGCACGTTCCAGCTACATTCTGTTCCATCATTCCGCCTTACATACTGCGGCGGTTGGCCCGCCTGGACGAGCCTCGGTTTTCTGCCGCCGCGCGGGCTGCCAAGGAAGCGCTAAGCCACTTCCGGTCAGTCCAGTCAGCCCGTACCCAGCCGGCTCCGGCCGCTCCCCCGGCACTGCGCGACGTCCGTCCCGGCCCACCCAACAGGAGCATCTACGATGCCGGCGGATCCGAGATCCTGCCCGGAAAGCTCGTACGTAAGGAAAGCGAACCGGCTTCCGGCGATCAGTCCGCTGATGAGGCGTACGACGGCCTTGGGCACACGCATCGCCTGTTTGCCGACATCTTCGGCCGTAACTCCATCGACGGCGAAGGACTGCCGCTCGATGCCACGGTGCACTTTGGCAAGCTCTACGACAATGCTTTCTGGGACGGCCGCCAGATGGTCTTCGGCGACGGCGACGGCGAAGTCTTCGAACGATTTACGCGGTCGCTGAGCGTCATCGGGCACGAACTCACGCACGGCGTCACGCAGCACTCGGCGGGGTTGGCTTACCGCAACCAGGCCGGTGCCATCAACGAATCCATGTCCGACGTTTTCGGCGCGCTCGTGGAGCAGTACCTGAACAGCCAGTCCGTGACCGACGCCAGCTGGCTGATCGGCGAAGGACTTTTCACGCCCCAGGTTCAGGGATCGGCCCTCCGATCCCTGAAGGCCCCGGGCACAGCGTACGACGACGACGTGCTAGGTAAGGACCCCCAGCCCGATTCGATGGACTCGTACGTGCGGACCAGCGCGGACAACGGCGGCGTCCACATCAACTCCGGGATCCCCAACAGGGCCTTCTACCTCACGGCCGAGACCCTGGGCGGCAACGCCTGGGAAGCGCCGGGACGGATCTGGTACGACGCACTGACGGGCGGCTCGCTGCCTGCCACCGCCACCTTCCGCGCCTTCGCGAGGGCGACGGCGGCATCCGCCGTCGACCTGTTCGGCACCGATTCGCCGGAGCATGACGCCGTGCGGCAGGCGTGGGAAACTGTGAAGGTCAAGCTTTAGTTGAACGCCTGCCCGCCGCGAGACGGCGGCCAGGCTGCAGGAAAGCCCAGGACCCAGGCCATGAAGATCAGTGTCGAGCGCAGCGGCGGCATCGCAGCCCTGACCCGCGTATGGACAGTGCACGCCCAGACCGCGAGCGCCAAAAGCCGGTGGCAACCCATTGTCGAAGCATGCCCTTGGGACGCGGTGCCCAAGACCGTCCGGGCCGCAGCCGCGGAGGTGCAGGACAACCAGCCGGACCGATTTATCTATTCGATCCGGGCCGGCCAGCGGCGGGCGGCGCTGCCGGAGCAGGCTGTCACAGGACCCTGGCGTGTGCTGGTGGACACCACCCGGGCGGCAGCCGAGGACAGCCCCGACCGGCGGGGTCCTGTGCAGGCTTAGCTGCGTCTCCAGTCAGCCTGCTGTTACCAGTTGCCCCCGGAACGCCCGGCGGTAGGACTGCGGGCTGGTGTCCAGCACCTTGGCAAAGTGATGCCGGAGCAGGACGGGGTGCCCAAAACCGGATTCCCGGGCAACCTCGTCGATGTTCAGGTCAGTGGATTCCAGCAGCTCCTGCGCCCGGAGGACCCGCTGCGAGTTCAGCCAGGCAGCAGGGGTGGCCCCCGTTTCGGACCGGAAGCGGCGGGCGAACGTCCTGGCTGACATGTGCACTCGGGACGCCAATTCCACGACAGTGTGCTCCTGCTCCAGGTTCTGCACCATCCAGCGCAGCAGCTCTTCCATCGGCGCCGATCCACAGGCAGGCATGGGCCGGTCGATGAACTGGGCCTGGCCGCCGTCGCGGTGCGGCGGCACCACCATGTCCCGCGCAATGGCGGCTGCCACATTGGCGCCCAGCTCAACGCGCACCAGATGGAGGCAGGCATCAATCCCTGCCGCAGTTCCGGCACTGGTGATCAGGTTCCCGTCCTGCACATAGAGCACGTTTTCATCGACCTGCACTTCCGGATACCGGCTTGCGAGTTCATGGGAGTAGTGCCAGTGCGTGGTGCAACGCCGCCCGTTCAGCAGACCGGCGCGGGCCAGGGCGAAGGCTCCGGAACAAATGGACATCACCCAGGCGCCCCGGGCGTGCGCGGCTCGCAATGCCTCCAGCGCGGATTCCGGAACGTCGTCGTCGCGTCCGAAGGGGGTCATGATCACGAGGTCCGCGTCCGCCGTTGCCTCCAATCCCAGCGAAACATTCAAGGAGAGTCCAGATTTCATCCGGACGTTACCGGGTTCGGGTGTGCAGACCCGGAAGTCGAACGCCGGAACATTGCTGCCGCGTCCGGATCTGTCGATGCCAAAAACCTCGCAGGCGGTGGCGAACTCGAAGACGGAGAAGTTGGGAACTACGATGACTGCCACTGATTTGAGCATGCTTCCATTATGGCAGAAATTCGAGCTTTTTGGGCATTTCTGCCACTGTTTCCTCACCGCCCACGGGAGCAGCATTGAGTCATGGAAATCTTCGGAATCGCCCTAGTGGTCCTGCTCCTCGTCGTCGTCGCCGCCACCGTCTCAGCGCTCCTGCGTGATGGTCGCGGCCACACCCCGCCTATCACCTCCGACCAGCCTTGGTCCGCCCTGGACCTGCCCAGCGTTAATTACACCCTCCGCATTTTCTAACCAAAAGGCATGCCTCAACCCGCCACTGTTAACCCATCCGAACTAACACCAAGGACCCGGCTCATGTGAGCCGGGTCCTTTCGTCATGTTCTGATTGAGTGGGGTCCGGGAAGGCGGGACCAACGGCCGGGCCGGCGGCGGGGTTGACGGCAGCAAACGCGGGAAACAGGCGCCGCCCCAGTAGACTGGCTGCAGCCATGACATTTCATATCTCGTACCCTGCTGAGCTGCCCGTTTCCGAGCGCCGCGAGGACCTGAAGGCTGCCATTGCAGCGAACCAAGTGACCATCATCGCCGGCGAGACCGGCTCCGGCAAGACCACCCAGATCCCCAAAATGTGCCTCGAGCTGGGACTGGGCGACAACGGCCTGATCGGGCACACCCAGCCGCGGCGGCTCGCGGCCCGTACCGTCGCTGAGCGCATCGCAGAGGAACTCGGTGTGGAGATCGGCCAGGAAGTCGGCTTCCAGGTGCGGTTTACCGGCGAAGTCAGCCGCGCCACGAAGGTCAAGCTTATGACCGACGGCATCCTGCTCGCAGAGATCCAGCGGGACAAGCTGCTGCGTAAATACAACGCCATCATCATTGACGAAGCGCACGAGCGCAGCCTCAATATTGACTTCATCCTGGGCTACCTCAAGCGGATCCTGCCGCAGCGGCCGGACCTGAAAATCATCATCACCTCGGCCACGATCGATCCGGAGCGGTTCGCCAAGCACTTCGGGTCCGACGACGAGCCCTCCCCCATCATCGAAGTGTCCGGGCGCACATTCCCGGTGGAGATCCGGTACAGGCCGCTGTCCCAGCCTGCCGGCGGACCCGCCGATGGCGAAGATCCGGACGCCTCCGATGACGAACTCGAAGAGGACCGCGATCCGCTCGACGCCGTCTGCGACGCCGTTGACGAACTCGCCACCGAGGCTCCCGGCGACATCCTGGTCTTTTTCTCCGGCGAGCGCGAAATCCGGGACGCAGCAGAGGCACTCAACGCCAGGATCCAGTCCAACCGGCGCCTGGCCGGCACCGAGGTGCTCCCGCTGTTCGCCCGCCTGAGCCTGCAGGAACAGCACAAGGTGTTCCACCCCGGCAAAAACCGCCGGATTGTGCTGGCCACCAACGTGGCCGAGACGTCCCTGACGGTCCCGGGCATCAAGTACGTCATCGACACCGGCACGGCCCGCATCTCCCGCTACTCGCACCGCACCAAAGTGCAGCGGCTGCCCATCGAGCGCGTGTCGCAGGCTTCGGCGAACCAGCGCTCCGGCCGGTGCGGCCGTGTGTCGGACGGCATCGCCATCCGGCTCTATTCGGAAGAGGACTTTGAGTCCCGGCCGCTTTTCACGGATCCGGAAATCCTGCGCACCAACCTGGCGGCAGTCATCCTGCAGATGACCGCTATGGGTGTGGCCCGTGGACCCAAGGACGTGGAGAACTTCCCGTTTGTCGAGCCGCCGGATTCGCGGGCAATCAACGACGGCGTGACGCTCCTCCGCGAGCTCGGTGCCTTGAATGCCGTGAGACCGGGTGACGCCAAGAGCGGCGGGCTGACCGCCGTCGGACAGCAGCTTGCCCAGCTGCCGGTGGATCCCCGCCTCGGCAGGATGATTGTGGAAGCCGGCAAGCGTGGCTGCGTCCGCGAGGTAATGATCCTGGCCGCGGCACTGACCATCCAGGACCCGCGCGAGCGTCCCACGGACAAACAGCAACTTGCCGCCGAGAAGCATGCCCGTTTCCGCGACGAAAACTCGGACTTCACCGGCTTCCTGAACCTGTGGAACTACCTGCAGGAGAAACAGCAGGAGCTCTCGTCCACCCAGTTCCGCCGCCTGTGCCGGACCGAGTTCATCAACTACCTTCGGGTCAGGGAATGGCAGGATCTCTTCGCCCAGCTCCGCCAGATGGCCCGCCCGCTGGGGATCAGCCTGGACAACAAACGCCTGGCCGATCCTGTGGGCAACCACGAGGGCATCCACATGAGCCTGCTGTCCGGCCTGCTGAGCCACATAGGCATCCTGGACGAGCGCAAGCGCGAATACGCGGGCGCCCGCGGCAGCCGCTTCGCCATCTTCCCCGGTTCGTCGCTCTTCAAGAAGTCCCCCACATTTGTGATGGCTGCCGAACTCGTGGAGACGAGCCGCCTCTGGGCCAGGGTCGCGGCCAAGTTCGATCCTGTCTGGGCAGAACAGGTGGCGCCGGACCTCGTCAAGCGCAGCTACAGCGAGCCGCACTGGTCCACCAAAATGGGCGCGGTCATGGCGTACGAGAAGGTCACCCTGTACGGCGTGCCCATCATCCCGCAGCGCCGGGTCAACTACAGCCGGGTGGATCCTGTGCTGGTCCGCGAGCTGTTCATCCGCCATGCCCTGGTGGAAGGCGACTGGAAAACGCACCACAAGTTCTTCCACCGCAACCGCGCCCTCCTCCTGGAAGTCGAGGAGCTCGAGGCCAGGATGCGCCGCCGCGACCTGCTGGTGGATGACGAAACGCTGTTTGAGTTCTACGACGCCCGGATCGGCCCCGAAGTGGTGTCCGAACGGCACTTCGACAAATGGTGGAAGGAAGCCCGGCAGCAGAATCCGGACCTCCTGGACTACGACAAGTCACTGCTGCTCAACGACGACGCCGACAACCTGGACGAAGCCGCCTATCCGAAGACCCTGTTGCACAAGGGCTTCGAGCTGCCGCTCAGCTACGAGTTCCACCCGGTGGCGCCCGGGTCACCGCCCAACCCGTCCGACGGCGTCACGGCTGAAGTCCCGGTGCTCTTCCTGAACCAGCTCGATGATGCCGCCTTCCGCTGGCTGATCCCCGGCCAGCGTGCCGAGCTCGTGGCTGCCCTGATCAAGTCCCTCCCCAAGCAGGTCCGCAAGAACTTCGTCCCCGCCCCGGATGTGGCCCGGCAGGCCGTTGCCGCCCTGGAATCGGACTTCGATCCGGCCCACGATGAGCTGGAAGCTTCACTGGAACTGGCCCTGCGCCGGATCCGCGGCCACGTCATCCCGTCCGGTTCCTGGAACTGGGATGCTGTGCCGTCCCACCTGCGGGTGAGCTTCAAGGTTGTCGATACCCAGGGCAAGGTGCTGGACGAGGGCAAGGACCTCGCGGCCCTGCAGGAGCGGCTGGCCCCGGCAACACGCCGCGCCATTGCTGAATCCCTGGGGGCGACGCCGGGAACCACCGCGCCGCAGTCTCGGGGAAATTCGAAGACGTCCGGAAAGGCCGGCGGAACAGTACCCGCGTCATCTACTGGCGGAAATGCGGCCGGCAGCGGCACAGGCTTCCAGGAACAGTCCGGTCTGACGGACTGGGCCTTCGGCACGGTGCAGCGGCAGGTCAGCAACACCGTCAAGGGCCACACGGTCACCGGCTATCCGGCATTGGTGGATGAAGGAACATCCGTGGCGCTGCGCGTCTTCCAGACCTCGTCGGAGCAGCTCGAGGCCATGCGCGGCGGTGTGATCCGGCTCCTCGCCCTCCGGGTACCGGCACCGGACCGCTACGTCCTGGAGCACCTCAACAACACCGAAAAGCTGACGTTCAGCCAGAATCCGCACGGTTCGGTGTCAGCCCTCATTGCCGATTGCGCCCTGGCTGCCGTGGACAAACTGACCCCGGTGGAACTCCCGTGGGACCGGGCGTCCTTCGACGCCCTCTACGAGCAGGTCCGGGCGGAACTCATCGATACCGTCTTCAGTGTGACGGCCGTGGTGGAGCGCGTCCTGGCCAGCACCCGGCGGATTGAGAAACAGCTGAAGGGCACCACCAGCCTGGCACTCATCAGCGCCCTGAACGACATCAGGAGCCAGCTCGAGCAGCTGGTGTTCCCGGGATTTGTGGCCCGCACGGGTTACAAGCAGCTGAGCCAGCTACCCCGCTACCTTGCCGCCATCGAGAAACGCCTCGAAAAGCTCCCCGGCAACGTCCAGCGGGATGGCATGAGCATGGCCGCGGTCCAACGGCTGGAAGACGATTACGACGACGCCGTGTCGGCGCTGCTGCCCGGGCGTCGGGTCGGTGCAGAACTGACGCAGGTCCGCTGGATGATCGAAGAGCTGCGCGTGAGCCTCTTCGCCGTCGAACTCGGAACGGCCTATTCCGTCTCCGAAAAGCGGATCAGGGCCGTCCTTAACAAGGCGCTCGCGCCGGCCTAGGAGACTGCTGAATTAGTCTTGGGTTGGGCGCGTCGGCTGGACTCGTGGGCCTGGTGGTTAAGACTGGTCTTATGCAGGGACGCGAGGACGCGCAACGCGGGTATTTGGATGTGGAGGCG